>JAUWNF010000517.1 GCA_030612785.1 Phycisphaerales bacterium | reverse complement strand
TCCGGTGCCACCGTGCAGACCGTGCCTCCGCGCGATCCGATTTTGACCCGAATAGGGCCGAAGCGTGTCTCCACCGTCTGGTGACGTCGCTCCAGCTTCTCCCGCCGCGCCGAGTACCGGCGGATTCCGAACGTCGTGGTCTCCAGGAAGATGATCTCCTCCAGCCGTGCGACGTCGCCCGGGCGTGCCAGCGCCGTGAGTACGATCCCGGGGCGCGACTTCTTCATGGTTATCGGCACCGTGTAGGCGTCCAGTGCACCCGCGTCCAGCAGTTTCTGCACGCAAAAGCCGACGGCCTCGGAAGACACGTCATCCAAGTTGGATTCCAGAACGATGATCTCGTCCGCCCCGGATCCCACCGACGGTTCCCCCAGGAACACCCGCAGCAAGTTGGGGCGGCGCAGCCCCTCACGCTTGCCGGCGCCACAGCCGCACCGCTGGAGGGTCATCTCAGGCAGCGGGCCGAACGATTCGGCGAGCGTCGTTAGGATGGCGGCCCCGGTCGGGGTGGTCAGTTCGCCGATCTCGTCGGTGGCGCGCAGGGGCACGCCCTCCAACAACGCAACCGTCCCGGGCGCGGGCACCGGTATCACGCCGTGGGCGCAGTCCACGGTTCCCGACCCGGTGGGGATCGGCGAACACACCACGCGGGACACCTTCAACTCGTGCAGGGCCAGGGCTGCGCCGACGATGTCAACTAGCGCATCGACGGCGCCAATTTCGTGGAAGTGGATCTGCTCGGGCGTCGTCCCGTGGGCTCGGGCTTCCGCCTCCGCGAGGCGCGTGAATATCGCCACGGCGCGCTCTCGGACCGTGGGCGGCAGATCACCCGATTCGATGATGGATACGACGTCTCGGAGGCGGCGTTGGGGAGGATCCCGGGTGTCGTCGAGTGCGACCCGCACTTGCGTGGCGGCGAAGCCCTGCTTGATGACCTTATCGGCGGACAACGTATAACCGCCCACGGGCAGGCCGGCCAGCCGTTCGCGCAACACCTCGAGGCGCACGCCGGCGTCGATTAGAGCCCCGAGAATCATGTCCCCCGAAGCGCCGCTGAAACAGTCAAAATAAGCCAGCGTCATGGGCAGTCACCACACACGAGGGCGAGCGGCCATCGGGTCCGCTTCCCACCAGACCCGGTGTTTGCCCCATTTGAGACGATTTCCTGGTACCGTTGCCGTGTCCAGGCCGATACCAAATATACGGTAGTCGTTTGGTTCACCGATGTTAGCCGTTGCAACGACCTGTCGTTGGGTAGCACATGACAGGTCGTTGTATTGCCGGGTTCATCGCCACCGGCGCCGGCCGTCCCCATGCTCCTCGATTAGCGGCCCAACGAGGTGCCACAGTGTGCGCAGAAGCGCGCGTGCCGCGGGTTGATCTCCGCGCAGCGCGGGCAACGACGCTTCGACTTGCGCAGCGTGGCAACCAAAACCACCACGGCCACAAGGGGCACGAAGCAGAGGCACCAGCCGGCCTCACTCTGACTCAAAATCATCACCAGCATCGATGGACACCACGCCCGTCGGTCAAGGAAAGCAACACGCGCACGCAGGCCCCGTACTCCGAGGCGCCCTGATGCTCCTTCATGTGCAACTCCGGGCGATTCCCCAAGGGAATCGATGATGGCGGCACGCCCGCCATCAATCCCGCGAGTATATGGCAAGACGTGGAGCCCGCCAAGGAACCCTCGGGGTGTTCTCGGGTCTCCGTAGTCAAGCAAACCCACTCACCCACGTAGGTGGCTAGGTGGCTACCATTGTGCTACCTACGCCGGCGCTTACAATGTGAATAGTCAATTCTAATCCTGGCGGAGGTAAATCCAATGAGACTCAACATACTGGCCATGGGCATTTCAATGGCTTTGTTTTGGGGCGCGGCCATGTTCCTGGTCGCACTGGCGAATCTGATCTGGTCCGGCTACGGTCAGACGTTTCTGGAGGTAATCGCCTCGGTCTATCCCGGGTACCAGGCTACGGCGAGCTTCGGGCAGGTGATTGTCGGCACGTTATACGCCCTGCTCGACGGTGCTATTTGTGGTCTGGTCTTCGCCTGGCTCTACAACTGCTTCGCCCCCAAAGGGGCTCAGCAAGCCTAGTTTATCGAAGGCACACGGAAGCGAGAGCTTCTCAGGTTCAAGAGTCTTGCGCCGGGTCCGGGGGCGGAAGCCGACATGGGACGACGCGGCCGCAGAGAATCTTCTTTTTCTACGGGTGTTTCCACCAGCGCGCGCGAAGCCCTTGAAACGCGATGGCAGCGGTGCATGACCCGCGAAGCGCGGCTGGGCACCATGGTAACAGCCGAGGGGGCCCGGCGCGAACCGTTCCACCGCTGGATGAGCTACCGGCAGGGCTTCGCGCCGGAATTGGTACGTTTGTTTCTCCGCGAAGCCGACGGCTGGGTACGACGGCGTGCGGACACGCCGTTGCTCGATCCTTTCTCTGGTTCGGGGACGTTCGCCGTCGAATGCGCGCGGCGGAACGTGCATGCGCTGGGCGTAGAGGCGATGGCATCACTTGCGTTTTTGGCGTCAGTCGCGGGGGAGAAAGGCGTGCCGCCGCTGCCGGACGTGGGCGCTTGTCTCACCTGGGAACAGACCGCTGATCGGTTGAAGCTCTCCGTCCATCGCGCGGCGCTGATGTATGCTGTCGGGCGACGGCATACGTCGGCGGGCAAGCTCAACCGAAATGCACCTCCCCTGCTGGATGCGCTCGACGAGGTCGTGCGCATGATGCGCGACGACATGCGCAAACCGCTACCGCTGGTCAACCCGGTGCGGCCGGGAGACGCTCGCAAGCTCGAAGCCATCGATGCCGGCTCGATCGGTGGCATCCTCACCTCGCCGCCGTACCTCTCACGCCATGACTATACGAGGGTCCTGCGTCCGTACGAGGAAGTCTATCAGCACTGGTACCCCGGACGCAGCCCAGCACAACAGATCGCAGACCAGATCGCCGCTCATCCTGCGGTACTCCGCCGCGCGAAGCCCGTTAGTCCGAAGTTCCTCCGGTAGGCGACGCGCAAGTCTTTTCGGCGACCGAGGTTGGGGTCGGAGGCGCTTCCGGAGACTGGCTACAGGCCCAGAAGTTGGAAGACGCGGGCCTGTAGTTGCGTAGGCTGGGTGGCTTGCGTGAAGGTGTTGCCCGACGGACCTGTCTGCCCGTCTGCGTGCGACGCACAGGCAGGCGTGCACCGCACAGGTAGATCGGCTGGGACCCGGCAGCGGTTGCGGCAGAGGGTGCCGAGTTCCTCCAGAA
>JAUWNF010000207.1 GCA_030612785.1 Phycisphaerales bacterium | reverse complement strand
CGAGCGGATGGGAGTAGTCCAGATGAATGTGCTTGTCGGGCTTGTTCGTTTCGCCCCTGCCGGCGCTCTCGCGCCGCCGGCGCGCCGTCTCGGCGTATTGCCTCGAGGAAACCGCCCCGTCATCCGGCCGATCTGACCGCTTGTTGACGTTGGTCGAGACTGCCCCGGCGTGTTGGTATTCCTTTCCGACCCTGCGGGCCGTTGAGTAGGCCGGAGTCTCGGTGCGCGAGTCATAGTCGCCCGGACTCGTCTGCCCGTCATTCCCTTTGCGATCAACCATACATCTGCCTCATGGAGCCGGACGGGCGGAAGCCAGTGTCGTGAGTCACACCTGCTGGACAAAAGATCTCCCGCCGTCGATGGGGATTCTGAACAAGAAGACCCGCGTTGGCAAGGCGGCACATTCACTGCCCTTCGTGAGGAGACGAATGAGGAGATATCCCGAGGTTCGATCACCACTCGCTTTCGCGCGAGGGATGGAGCACCTGTACACGACACGGGACCTTGGACCTTGGACCTTGGCCCTTGGCCCTTGGACTTCCTTGGGCGCGGAGCTCGCTACGTGTAGGAATGCGGGTACTTCAGGCAGGTGTCCAGTCCGGCGAACACCGCGACGGGTGTTATCGGGCAAGCCCTCGGTGCTACTCGGGCCGTTCCGTGGCGACACACTCACCGCATCGGCCTGCCCGGCGGGATCGGCCCTACGGCTGGGTTTCGTTGATGGTCACCTCGGTGGTGGTCTCCGAGGCGTCCTCGGTGATGATTTCGCACCTCTTGACCATCCGCACCGGCTTGGCGGTATTCGTCTCCAGGTTGACGACGTACATTTGCCCGTCCACGACCGCTACGCACTTGGTCGACGCTTCCAGGGTCTCGGTAGCAACCACCGCCAGACAGCCGGTATTGGCACACGCCAGTAACGCCACCACCAGTGAGAGGATCACTCTTCGCATGGCTCGCTCCTCGTGTTTAATCTGGAAACCACCGTGATGAATGGGGCATACGACCGCGGCAACGCCCCGCCGATAACCAGGACATGCGTCGTTGCCAAAGGTTAGTGGACCATCGCCACGAGATCCGGATTACGCCTTGAGCGGGTCTTCGCGCGAACTCAAAGCCGGCACTTGGCGCGCCGGTTCGCCGGGCAGACGACCGCGCGCGAGGCGCGCGAAGCGCACGCCGCACCACGGTGAATTACCTCCAAGCCAGATTGCGGAAGGCGGGTCACTTTTGCCGATAGACTCTTATGCCGGGCGGCTTCGCATCCCTGCCAGACTTCAACACCGGCGCGGAATACACCGAGGAACATAGGGGCTATCCGTAGGGGGGTTTCAGCGAGTGCATCAGCCAACGCCCGCGCGGTTGTCCCGATGAGTGGGCCGGTTAGCAGGCGGCGGAGCAGTTGCGGAGGATCGGATTGCGGGCTGATGAGCCCTAATTCCATTTGACACAAGGAGTTAAGGTGCAACGGGTCGCGTCTCTGTGGTGGGGACGGACGGGAGGGACCGGACGGCGGCTGTGAGAGCTTTTTCTGGCGGGTGATAACATCATTTTTTTCACGATGTTAGGGAAAGATGGCTTGATTTTTTTCGGTCGGGTAGGTAAATTGTAATGGTGGACTGTGGCCCACTGAAAGCGGTTTTCACGTCCGGTGGTTCACAGACCGAGTTCCGAGGCTTCCATGGTTTTGGTGGGGCCTGATCCGCAGGGGGCTCGCGGCAGCGGGGGAACCTTGTCGCCGCCCGACCTGTTGGGGTAGATCGTTACAACGAGCTTGCTGAGGGGTAAGCTGAGTTCCGGTGCCTGCGGAGTCGGTGGAATCGTTGCTCTGAGAGAGGTATAATAGTAACGTAGGGTAATTCTATGATCTTCTAATGGCTGGAGCGGTTTATTGGCGGAAACGCGGTCTCCGCTCCGGTCAAGAAAATAGAACATAGACCTTCCACTCGCTGCGGCACCCTTTGACCGCGCCAATACTTTCAGGGTGCCGCACGCCTTTTTACCGGGACAATTCTCTGCCGACGATCTGCTCGACCTTGGCGATCTTGGATTCGAGGCGGCCGGTGCGGCCTTTGCGGTAGTCAATCTTGATCGAGCAACTGATGCGCTTGCAGTCTTCGCGCATGCGCCGATAGCACTTGCGTACCACCTCCATGCACTCGTCCCACTCGCCCTCGATGACGGTGCCCATGGAGTTGAGGCGGTAGGGCAGCCCGCTCTGGTCGATAATTTCCAGGCTGCGGGCGACGTGCTTGCTCAGCGACTCGCCCTGGTCAAAGGGCGCCATGGAAAACTCCAGCAGCACGGCCATGATTCTTTCTCCATTATAATCCCTCGCTCCTGCGGCGGTCGTCATCGAAGAGCGTCCTTTGCATCGCTACATCCTCTCATTAAAGGGAGACCGTTACAACCTGTGCCGTATCATCGACTTGCTTCACATGGGTTACGTCGATGAGGTGC
Organism: Phycisphaerales bacterium; assembly: GCA_030612785.1. Classification (GTDB taxonomy): domain Bacteria; phylum Planctomycetota; class Phycisphaerae; order UBA1845; family UBA1845; genus JAAEQG01. The sequence continues at coordinate 3,881 of JAUWNF010000207.1, read as the reverse complement.
TGTTTGGCAAAGAAGTGGTCGGCTGGGTGGCATGTCTAAGCCGGCCAGAGGTCGGCGCAGGCATGTATCAATCGTTTGCGCGGATTGAGATTGCCGCATTCGCCAGCCGAGGGGAGGTGCCGTTGGTGCCGGATGTGGGAAGTATTCCGCCGATCGACAGGTGAACGGCTGATACATGCCTGCGCGTCGCTACGCTCCGCTTAGACATGCCACCCAGACGATCGACAAGTGAACGGACGATACATGCCTGCGCGTCGCTACGCTCCGCTTAGACATGCCACCCGGGCGGTCATCGTGAAGGAATGGATTGCCTCGGTTCGGGCACGGGGCAAGGACCAACTATAGCGGTTCGATGGTTAAGGTCAGCTTGCCGTCGCCGATCTTGATTGCTTCGATACGGTAGGGGCGGCGGCCGTTCTCCCAGATGAAGCGGTTGGCCCGGCGCAGGCCCTCGGACAAGACCGCCACCGGTTCGGAATTGCGGAAGTATTGCGCGCTGTCGGCCACCGGAGCGGGCACGAAGTCCAGGTCGTGCCCTTCCATGCGCAAGAGGCGGACCAAGGGGTGGGCCAGCAGGCCCAGAGGAACGGGCAACGAACCAACCGTGACCCGCTCGAGACGCACGACCAGAATGTCATCGCTTCCCACCTCGATGCTCAGGTATGCCCCGGCGATGAGCTGATGGCCGTCGAGGTCCACCCGCGCACCCACGAGAATGCGCTGCTCCTGAAACCTGACCAGCGGATCGTTCACCCACGGCGGCACCCACCCCCCCGACTCCGGCCAGATGCGTTCGCGGGCGGCGATCCACTCGCTGACCTGGTGTTCATCGAGAGTGAACTCAAACGTCTTGTGCCGCGCGACGCCGTCGCCAAACCGGCTGTAACTGCGGGTGGCATCGGCCCGGACCTCGTCCAGACGGACCTCGGGCACGTAGACCGGCTGATACCATCCGGGGATGTGGTGTACCACCATCCACAGTACCACCAGCGCCGCCACTATTGCCACGGCGACGCCGAGCAGGGTCCGCACGATCCACTTTCGCCTGGTACCTTTTTGCCGCCGCTCACTCACGATGGCGTTCTGTCGGCAGTTGTCATCGCCGGGGCGGCGCATTTGACCCTCCGGTTACCCATTCCCTACAATCAACTGCCCGCGACATGATCTTCAAAACCCGGGGATTCGTCCACCATGCTCACTCGAATCGGCGTATTGTGTATCATCCTCTTCTGGGCGGTAATGATGAGTTGGCTGGTGTGGGAGGACCTCTGGCCGGCGTGGACCGCCCAGGACCCTCCCAAGACCGTGCTTAGCGGTCTGCCCACTCAAGGGAAGGCCTACTCCCAGGTGGGGATTTTCGACCATCGGGGTCAGCGCATCGGGTCAGCCTGGACCACCTACACCCGCCTGCTCCAAGCGACCCTACGCAATGATTGCATTTGGATCGCGCGCTTCCCGGTATTGCCGCCCACGCGCGTCGAGGTTGATTCAAGCTTCGACGCCTCGGGACTGCTCGACGAGATCGAAATCCACGTCTACGGGTACGACATCGCCGTCGAGATCAAAGGCGAACGCTTTCCGCGCGAGTTCGTGTTCGAGGTCAAGGTGGGCTACCAGACATTCCGCACGTTCAAGATTCCCCATACCCAGGCCGGTGCTTTCGGCGACATGTTCCGCCCCTTCGCCGCCCTGCCGGACCTGAGGGTCGGGCAGGCGTGGCGCATGCAGGTGCTCAATCCGGCGGCGGCGGTTTCCGGTCTTGGTGAGACGTTTGCCCCCCTCCTGGTGCGCGTGGTCGGAACGGAGACTGTGGTGCGCAACGGCGGTCCGGTAGAGTGCTTTGTCGTCGAGGCGGGCGGGGCGCGGGCCCTGGTCGGTCCTGACGGCGTGGTCTACGAGCAGAGCGTCGAGCTACCCGTCGGCGGCACCATCGTGATCCGGGACGAGCCCTACGACGCCGAAACCCTGCGACGGGTGAGGAGCATGAATTTGTCGGGGGCCGACGGAGGTGAATCGTGACCGGCGAATATGGCACTTCCCCGGGTTCCACGGCAGCCATCGAACTGCATGGCGTGACCAAGCGCTTCGGCGCCAAGGTTGCCGTCAGGGACTTGTCGTTGGCTATCCCGCCCGGCGAATTGTTCGCCTTCCTGGGGCCCAACGGCGCCGGGAAGACCACCACCATCAGGATGATCGTGGGGATGCTGCGCCCCACCGCGGGAGCGGTCAGGGTTTGCGGGCACTGCATGGCTACCGACGGCCTACCCGCCCGCGCCCGGCTCGCCTACGTACCCGATCAGCCCTTCCTGTACGACAAACTCACCGGCAGAGAGTTCCGTCATTTTGTGGCTGAGATGTATCGCGTACCGGACGACGCCCGCGATCGCACTATTGCGGAGTTGACCACCCGGTTCGACATGGCGGAGTTCCTCGACCAGATGACTGAGACCTACAGTCACGGCATGAAGCAGAAGGTAGTCCTGGCCGCCGCCTTGTTGCACGATCCGGCGGTGCTGGTCGTGGACGAACCGATGGTCGGGCTGGACCCGCGAACCGCGCGTCAGGTGAAGGAGATCTTCATCGAGCGCACTCGCCACGGCGGGACCGCGTTCATCACCACGCACACACTGGAAGTGGCCGAAGCCGTCGCCGACCGCATCGGCATCATTCACCAGGGCAGGCTCGTCGCCTTGGGCACCCTGGACGAGTTGCGGCAAAAGGCCCGCCACCAGCAGTCTCTGGAAGACATATTCCTGCAACTTACGGAGGACCACGATGCGCCGTGCGAGGGAAGCTGAAGCGCGTGGCGGTGCGTCCTCGGCCGCTATGGCCGCCTTTGAGCCGATCGGCGTCGCCGCAGTGCTGCGCGTCAAGTACCGCGCGCTGGCCAACCATGCGCGGGCCACCCTGGCTGAGTCGCCGATCAAGGTCGTCAGCACCGCCGCATTCGTGGTGCTCATCTGGTTGGGGCTCTACGGTTTGTTCCTGGCGGTGTTTGACTATCTCCAGACGCAGACCCTTGAAGCGGTAGTGGCGATTCCGTTGGTCTTCAACTTCTTCTTCGGCGCGCTGCTGATCATGTTGACCTTCTCCAACGCCATTCTCGCCTATTCGTCGCTGTTCAGCCATGACGAGACGACCTATCTATTGGCCGCGCCGCTTGCGCCGCGCGTGGTGGTCACTGTCAAGTACCTCGAGGTGCTTTTCTTCTCGAGTTGGTCGCTGATCCTGTTGGGTTTGCCGCTCATGCTGGCCATCGCCCACACCACCCACGAGCCCGACCTGTTCTACCCGCTGTTTGTGGCGTTTTTCCTGTTCTTTGTGCCGATCCCCGGGGCCGCCGGTCTGGTAAGCGCTTGGCTGGTCGCGCGTTTTATGCCGCGGAACATCCGCAAGACGGCGGTCACCGTGCTGGTAGCCGTGGTGCTGGTGGGTGCGGTCTGGGGACTCCGGATCATCAGTCGAATCGAAAACGAAGGCGGCGACTGGCTGCACGGCTTTCTGTTTCGCATGGATTTCGTGCAGTCGGCCCTGCTGCCCAGCACCTGGGTCACCAAAGGCATCGATCACGCCATGCACAACCGCCCACGCCCGTCGTGCATGTATCTGCTGCTGGTCCTGGCCAACATGCTCTTCTTGAGTTGGCTGGCGGTGGTGTTCACCTCCGCTCGGTTCTCTCCCGCCTTTGATCGCGCCTCTGCGGGACGGGGCGGAGCGGTCCGCCTGCCCGCGAAAGCTTCCGGGGGGATCATGGGAGCGGTCTTCTTCTACCTCCCCCGTACGGTGAAGCTCATCGCCGTCAAGGACCTGCGCACGTTTCTGCGCGACCCTTTGCAGTGGAGCCAACTGGCCATCCTCTTCGGCCTGATGGGTTTGTACCT
>JAUWNF010000714.1 GCA_030612785.1 Phycisphaerales bacterium | reverse complement strand
GAGTTTCCAGGCGAGCGTGCCGTAGCAGGTATCCACCGCGTAGACCAACTCCGCCCCGCGCTGCAAAAGACAATCGACGAATCCGCCGACGTGGCTGCCGAGGTCCGCACAAATGCAATCACGCGGGTCGACGTGGAAGGTATCCAGGGCGGCAGCCAACTTGTGCCCGCCACGCGACACGAAGGTCGCGGCCGGCGGCAAATCCCGCAACGGTGTTTCCTCCAGGGCGCACGAAGAAGGGGTGATACCCCTAAACGCCGGGACATCACCCGCAGAGTCGGTTCGCGGTGCGCCGGCACCGCCGTTCGGCAAGGGACTACGCCGGCGCAGAAGCCGTCAACTTGTTGAGTCGCTTGGCCAACCGGGATTTGCGCCGCGAAGCCGCGTTCCGGTGGATCGTATTTTTGGCGGCCGCCTGATCCAGCCGCTTCGAGACCGCCGAAAACGCCGCCTTCGCCTGGTCCACATTGCCGTCGTGGACCGCGTCGGTGAACTTGCGCACCCCCGTCTTAAGCCCTTGCTTGCGGGCATGGTTTCGCAGGCGTCTTACGTTATTCTGACGAACACGTTTCTTGCTCGAGAGGCCGTGTGCCACCGTGTATCTCCCTGGAGTATAGGCCCTAACAGAGCCCTATGGTTACGTCTCCTCCGTGAACGTGCTTATTCTAACACGAACATCGCGATAGTTGTAGTCCATCTGCAACAGTTTCCCGTAGGCCTTCTGGGCCGCCGCCTTGTCGCCGGAGGCCTCCAGCGAACGGGCCAGCCAGTAGGTGATCTCCTTGGCCGTCTCGCTGTCAGGGATCTCGCACTCCGCCTCGCCGTCGTGCAACATGGTGACCGCCTGGGAATAAAGCTTCTTCAGGTAAAAGGCGCGCCCGATGTACAGCGTACAGCGGGTCTTGCTCTTGGGGTCGGCGCGAGCCGCCTGGAACATGGGGATGGCCTCGTCGAACTTCTGTGCGTTGAACAGGCGCACGCCGTACTCGAACTTGATCCGCATGTCCGTGGGGTAGCGTTCCACCCGCTCGGCAAAGACGGGAATCTCAAAGCCCAGGCGCTTGACCTTGGCCTGACGCAGGGCATCGGCGTCGCCCGACTCCCGGACCTTCCGCTCCGCCCGGTGCAACTGCTTCATGCGGATGTCGTCGGCCCGCAGCTTGAAGCGGTAGTCGGAGTTCTTGGCGTGTTCCTCCTCGAGCAGCTTAATGGCCTCCAGCTCATACTTGGACTTTTCCGGACGGCACAATATGTCGACCAGGGCCATCAGCTTGGCGGGCACGTCGGGATTGTCCCGCCATTCGGCTTCAGCCGCCTTGCGCAACTCCTCAATTTGATCCTCCGTGTGGACCATCTTATCGCGGTCCTGGAGCTCTCTCTGGTGCTCGCCATCCGCGAGGCTCTCCTGAAAGGAGTCGCCGTCGCTGTAACGGCCTTTCAGGATGGTGAGTTTGGTGGATAGATCGCGGATCGCATTGGGAAGCTCGTTGTTCTTGGGCTCGAGCCGCTTTTGAAACATGATCGCCTCCAGCCCTCGCTCGTAGGCTTCGAGCGCGAGCTTGGGCTCGTTACGGACCTGGCAGCGGTCGCCGAACTCCTCATAAACCTCCTTCATGAGAGCGAAGCGCTTGGAGTTGGGTTTCTTCTCCGTTTCGGCCGCCGCGCGAAAGCTCGGACCGCGCCACATCAGGGTTTCGTCGCAGCGCCCGTTGTTAGCGTTTTTGA
>JAUWNF010000533.1 GCA_030612785.1 Phycisphaerales bacterium | reverse complement strand
CGGCGACGGGAGGACACCGCCCATCTTGCCGAAGAACTCCACCGGACGCCCCGGCGTCGCCAGACGCACGTCCTCGACCATTTGCCCTCCGCGCCACTCGCATCCCAGCGCGCCGTTGACGCGCCGCATAATCTCATCGAGCGCTTCGCTGGGGAAAGGCCACAGCGTGATCGGGCGGCACAGCCCCACCTTCAGCCCGCGCTCGCGCGCCAGCTTGGCGGCGCTGAACCCGATCCGCGCGCAAATCCCGTATGCCCCCACCAGAAACTCGGCGTCGGCCACCAGGCGCGTGTCCCAGCGCTTTTCGTTTTCGGCGACTTGGCGGTAGCGGGCCTGAAGCTTGTCGTTATGGTCGGAAAGTACCTCCGGTTCCAGGTAGAGCGAGTTGATGACGTTCTTGTGCTCGCGCCCCCCACGGCCGCAGGCGGCCCAATCCTTGCGCGGCAGCTCAATCTCCGGCGGCTCCTCGGGAATCCGGGCCGGCTCCAGCATCGAACCCAGCACCGCGTCGCTCAACACGATCACCGGGATGCGGTACTTGTCAGCCAGAGCGAACGCGATCCGAGGATGGTCGTACATTTCCTGTGCGTTCCACGGCCCGAGAACGATGTTGCAGTAGTCGCCGTGCCCACCGCCCTTGACCGCCTGGAAATAGTCCGACTGAGACGCCGCGATGTTGCCCAGCCCGGGGCCGCCACGCTGTACGTTGATCAGCACGCAGGGAATCTCCGCCCCGGCGATGTAACTCAGCCCTTCCATCATCAGGCTGATGCCCGGGCTTGAGCTGGACGACATCGCCCGTTTGCCCGCTCCCGCGGCGCCGTAGATCATGTTGATGGAGGCGATCTCACTTTCGGCCTGGAGGAAAAAGCGGCCGTACTTGGGCATCAGCCACGACATGATCTCGGGCACTTCGTTCTGCGGGGTGATGGGGTACCCGAAGAAGGCGTCGCAGCCGCCGTGCACCGCGCCGTAGCAGATGGCTTCGTTGCCCTTGACCAGTCGGAGTTCAGGCACTTTTCACCTTCACCTTTCGGTAGATGAGGATGGCGGTCTCGGGGCACATCTGGGCACACAGGGCGCAGGCGGTGCATTCCTCCGCCTTGTCCAGGATAGCGGGATGGTACCCGATCCGGTTCAGCGAATCGGACATTTTCAGGCATTGCTTGGGGCAGAACTCCACGCACAAGCCGCACCCCTTGCAAAGGTCCTCAATGATGCGCCACTTCTCCATGATGGTCCCCGGTACTTGGTTCCGCCTCACGTATGACGATCTCTCCCTTACTCTACCACCTCCATCGGGGTCCTTGCAATACGAATGCCACGACCGAGCCCAGGGCGTCGGCGGGCCCCCTAACTCCATACACCGCAATATCTTAGGTGCCTCGCCGGGGTGGCGCAGCAGGGGACCTGAAAACTCGATGTGGAACTCTCCGCACGCTTCGCGAGAATCTGCGTACGTTGGCGGAGCCGGCGGCATTTGGTATGCTTACTCAAGTTGTTTAGGAGACATAACCAAGATCACACTTCCAGTGGAGTACGACCATGTACGGCGGCGACGAAGTCAAAATCACCCCGGGAATGCAAAAGTACATCGACCGGAACAATGCGTATCTCGCTAAGCGGGCCAAGTACATCCGCGAGGTGGTCAAGAACTGGAAGTTCGACACCATCGCGGTACACGGGCTATACACGGTGGAGGACGCCATCGAGGACTACCAGGGCGCGATCATCGAGCCGATTTTCATGAGCGCCTCGCAGGCGTACCGCGACTCGGACGAGATGGAGTGCGCCTTGGCCTACCTGATCCCCACGTGGTGCTACTCGCGCATCGCCAACCCTTCGACCTACTACTACGAGTGGACGCTGGCGTTGCTGGAGGGCTACGGGTTCGACGGCGAGACCTCCGCCTGCTCGACGTCCTCGGGCATGGCGGCCATCTCCACCGCGGTGCAGCCGTTCCTGGTTCACCAGCGAGAGCACGTCCACGAACCCCGTAACTTCCTGGCCACCGCCCAATGCTACGGAGGTACGTTCCAGCAGTTCAGCATCCGCCTGATGCAGGAGCGCGGCATCGAGTGCCGCTGGATAGAGAACCCCCAGAACATCGAGGAGTGGGCTTGTAGGATCGACAAGAACACCCGTTTCCTCTACGGCGAGTTGCCCAGCAACCCGGCACAGGGCTTCTTCGACATCAAGGCGGTGGCGGACCTGGCCCACAGCCACAACCTCCCGCTGATCTGCGACACGACGGTGGCGACGCCGGCCTTGTTAAGACCCATCTGCCACGGGGCGGACATCGTGGTGCAGTCGGCCACCAAAAGCCTGACCACCAGCGGGTTCGGCGTCTGCGGGGCCCTGATCGCCCGCCACAACCTGACCAGCAACATCGACAACGACGACCTCAAGAAGGACTTCCCGTTATATGTCAAGTTCCTGCCCAATCGGGACACCGGGCCCAACCTGCCCCCCATGCAGGCGATCATGACCCTGAACGACATGCGCACGCTGCGCTCGAAGATAGACCTGCTCAGCCGCAACACCATGAAGGTGGCCGAAGCTTTGCAGAGCCATCCGCAAATCGAGAGCGTGGCCTACCTGGGCCTGCCCGACCACCCGCTGCACGAGTTGGCCAGCAAGTACATGTGGCTGGTGGACGCCGAACACGACGAACTGTACGGCAAGCCGGTCAACCGCTACGGGCACTTGATGTCTTTTTGTGTCAAGGGCGGTGCGGAGGCGACGCGGAAGTTCTTCGACGCCCTCCAACGTATCTGGCGGGCGACCGACCTGGGGCGGATCAAGAGCGTAGCCACCATCCCGGCCATCTCCACCCACCAGCAACAAGGTGAGGAAGGGCGCAAGCTGGCCCACATTCCGCCGAACATGGTCCGCCTGTGCGTCGGCGGTGAGCACGCCGACGATACTCTGGCCGACTTGGACCAGGCGCTGCACAAGGCCGGCACCAGCACATCAGTGCGCGTCCCGGCTACCCAGGCGTAATGTGGGCACTGCCCAAACGGACAGTCTACAAGGGTTCGTGGTAGACTCATGGCTAAGACGGTACTTATTGACCCCTTAATAGTTAAATAACGCGACTCCTCTGAGCCGATGTTCTTATAACGATTCTAGTTATTAAGTGCCGATTCGATCCAAGGAAAAGAGCACAGCGATCGTATCATGTCAGGTTGGTC
>JAUWNF010000408.1 GCA_030612785.1 Phycisphaerales bacterium | reverse complement strand
ACCTCACACGCCCCCCCCTCCCGTGTCACACCCCCCCCCGCGCGGGCGGGCGTTGGGGCGGGGGGTAAATGGACCAGCCCAATGGCGGGGGCTTTTGTGTCGGGGCGGGCGCCCCCGCGGGCCGAACGGCCTGCGAGACGCAGGCCGCTACGTTGCGCTGTACTGTTGGCATGGTGCGTAGGATGGGGTGCCCCCGCGGCTGGCGCATCAGCGCGTGCGCACCAGCAGACTGCGATCGATTCGCAACGACTCGACCGCACCCTCGATGTCGCCGAGGAACCGTTTGCCATCGGTGTAGTATCCGGCAGTTGGTTTCAGCCCACCAACTTGCTGCGCCCAATAATCATTAAACGCTCGCATGAACAGCTCGCGCAGGTATTTGCTGTAGATGCTGGCCAGGGCGATAGGCAGGTGCCGATCCTCACCACCGGTAACGAAATCCAGCCGGTGGCAGCCGGTTTCCAGGGTCAACTCGTAGGCGCTGCGGACTTCCGTTTCTTCTACGATCCGCAGATGGTAGGTGGGAAACGCGGACATGAGCTGCGCGCGATAGCGCGTTCGCCCGCTCTGGCGATCCACGTGGATGTACACCGACTCGGTACCGCCGCAGGATAGAATCCGCTGGACGATCCGCAGCACGAGGCCGAGCGCAACAGCGGCCTTGTTGCGCACCTTTGCGACCAGACGGTTGTAGTGCCCCTCCAGTAGTGGTTCGCAATAAACCCCGAGCAGGCGCACCTCGTTGGAGTTCATGTCCCGACCCACCGCGTTGGCCCGCGTGGCGATCTCCCCTTCCGAGCATGTGAGCGGCAGGTCGGCGTCGAACTCCCGGTACCACGGATACGTGGCCAACTCCTCCACCGCCGACGGGGCCAGCAGCTTGAGCAGTCGGCGGAACGTCGTCGCCTGGCGTCCGGCCGTCTTAAGCGTCACCAGGGCGGCGCGCTCCAATGCCCCCAGCCCCGCTTTGGACGAATACAGCCTCTTGCTGTCCAGAATCGGCAGACGCAGGTCCTTGGCGGACGAACGTTGGATGACACTCGCCCGGAGCACATCCCACAGACTCGCCTCCGCCAAGGCATCGGGCACGTGGAACGCTACGCCCGTGACGACCAACGGACCCAACAATGGTCCGTACCCGGCTTCATCGATTCCCGCGACGATGGCCACTGACGAACTCTCGATGCCGATGCTGCCCCGCGCCCAGCAGAACCGGGCGCTCCAGGATAGTTGCGTTTATTGACATGGTAAACACCAATGAACCCGCGATCTGAACGTATGCATCCCGGTTGCAGAAGCCATGGCCCGGTGGAAAGGAGGAGGTTATCGACCGCCGCACGACTAACTCGGTTTTGGAAAAGACATATTGTATGCTTGTATTGTTCGCGGTGCGCCGCCAGGGGACGCCTAAGCGTCCGATCTATGTCCGCGACGCCGCAACCACGAGGAGCCTTGGTGGTATGATCGGACGTTTAGGAAGGTAGTCAAGGTGAATATCGTCCAGTGGACCGGGATCGGCATATTGGGGCTGGCGGGGTTGGTCGCCTTCGCTGAGTTGCTCGTTTGGGCGGCACCGGCCATGCTATTCAGCCGTCCAACCGCCTGACGACATCCCCCTGTTGCGTAGCCTGCTCACCACCAGAGGCTTGGTTCTTCCACTTTCCAGCGGAATAACCGCGATTATTCCTTGAAACTTGATCCCCCCTTCGGGTACGATAACAGGCGGACCCTGGGTCGCCTTTAGTCATCTCAGCTTGGAGGGGAAGTCCGGTGAACCTCGTCCAGTGGACGGGAGTGGCCACTTTGGCGGTGGCCGGCACGGTGGTGTTGGCCGAGGTCATTGCCTGGTTGTTTCCGGAAGGGCTCAACAGCCGGTCGTCGAGCCGGGAGCACCGTGCGACCATGGTTCCTCCTCATCACCAGACGCTGGAACGTCTTACGTTGCAAAGTCCTAATCGCTCGCCCCTATCGGTGAAGCCGACCGCTTATCCGAATCCACGTGTCTTCCGCCATCGCTCGACCCGCCCGGCCCGTCGAGTCGCCCGCAGAATCAGGCATATCCCACACGCGAATCGCGGGGGTTGCGACTTGTAATCCCAGACCACTTCGGTTAGGATAGCGGACGAGAGAGATGTACCGTTGTACTTGGAGGAGAGAGAGGCATGACTGCAATCCTGCGCAATCGGTTTCTTGGGGCTGCGATTACCTCGACGATCTTGCTCGCTACGTCACTTGCTTATGCCGGTTCGGGATCAAGGAACGGCGAACACTTCACCTATTCTAACTACAGCGACCCGAGCGGCTTCTTCGGGCCAGAGGGTTTGCTGCCAACCGGTGTCTTTTACTTTCAATGGCTCGATTTCAATGTGGACACGGCGGTCGAGAATCCGGACCAGCAGACCGGCACGGTTTCCTTCGATGTGGAAGCCGACTCCGGTTGGTCTTTCGGTCTGCTCAACGTATGGGCGGAAGGCACCTTCGCCGTCGATGGCAGCGTTGAGCAGGGTAACTATGCCCGTGTCGACGCGGAGTTTGCCGTGACCGAGTTGGACGGCCTCGAACGAGAGTGGCGCGACGAGCTGATAATGACACCCAACCTGCCCTTCACCGAAGACGACGAGGCAGCAACCGGTGGCTTCTGGAGTGGGGAGCGGGAGTACGATCTAACCGTGCCCCCAGACGTGAGCACCCAACTCCATATTGAGTTGGCCATGGATGTCATTGCCGAGACCGGTGGGGGTGGATCGGCTTCCGTCGACTTCATGCCTGGGTCGGGTCTACTCATGACGATCGGCACGGTCCCCGAGCCCAATTCGCTGTCACTCCTGGCGCTGGGCGGTTGGGCTGCGCTTCGGCGCCGGCGCTGACCATGCAACGACCCCGTAATCGGTCAGCGTAGACTGCCGCCGCCGTACCGCATCCGCCAGGCGCACGTCGTAACCAAGTCGGGCGGTACACGCCGCCTTCGCACCGTCCGCCCCACACAGTGGACCATCTCCCATGTAGGCCAACCGCGCACGATGACGCGGCCGTCTACTTGATTCGAGTACGCGCACCTCCGGCTGACAACTCGGTCGTAAACCCGGCATCCCTCTGGGTCCGTCGGGCGGTCAGCGAATATGCGGACCCTGCGCGGTTTGGAGCGGGCTGATAAACGGGTGCAAAACGCGAGAAACCGATCGCCAGGCGTGTCACACTGTGCATTATGGGTCGAAAGCGCAGGCGAGACTTGACGGACCGTTGTTCTAACTGTATGATATAGTGAAGCTGGGAAAGATAGGAAGTTTCCCCACACGTATTCGGCAGGTGTATTATGCGGTTACGAGCAGAGGCCAACATGAAGACCGTATTCACAACAGGGGAGGTGGCCACGATCTGCAAGGTCAGCCAGCAGACCGTGATCCGTTGTTTCGACAGCGGCAAGCTCAAGGGTTTCCGGGTGCCGGGGTCGAGGTTCCGGCGCATCCCCCGCGATAACCTCCTGGAATTCATGCGGGAGAATCAGATCCCCCTGGACCAACTCGACTCGGGCAAGAAGCGGATTCTGGTGGTCGATGATGATCTGGCTATCGTGGAGATGTTCACCGAACTCTTTACGCGGGACGGACGCTTTGAGGTCCGCACCGCGCTCACCGGTTTTGACGCCGGTTTGATCACCCAGGATTTCCGCCCCGACGTGATGCTCTTGGACTTCAAGTTACCGGACATTAACGGCAATGTGGTCTGCGAGCGGGTCCGCTCCCAGCCCGACCTGCAACACATGAAGATCATCATCATGAGCGGCGTGGCCGATCCTGATGAGGTGGCCGAGCTGCTCAAGGTCGGGGCGGATGAGTTCATCAAGAAGCCGTTCGAGATCGATGCGGTCATCTCGCGCATCGCTGAGGCCCTCAAGGTATAGCCCGGGTTTCTCACTACAGAGAGCGCTGAGAACTTAGAGCAGCCTCGCGGCTTCGCCGCTTGGCCGCAACCAAAGGGGATTTGGAGATTGACGATTG
>JAUWNF010000363.1 GCA_030612785.1 Phycisphaerales bacterium | reverse complement strand
CAAGTCCGTGATGAGCCCGACAATGTACCGCTCCCAGTGTTTGAAGGACGCGGCACGTTTGAAACAAGGCCGAAAGACCCCCAGCAGCGCAGCCAGAGCCGGCTGCAAAGATCGAATCTGATCCGCAGTCATCATCAAGTCTCCTGAAACCGTATCCAGGAGAGCGCGCTCCCGTTCTCGTCCTCAAGAAACCCATCGGCCAACCCCTTCGCTACGCTTGAGCGAAAATAGCGCTGCCATACTAACCAAGTATGCCAAGCAGGAATTCGTTCGCGACGACCAGATCGATTGCCGTCAGGCGCTGCCTTGGGGTGCCGTGTTGCTGACACGCCATTTGTGGGATCAGATGCAGTTGGGTGAGATCGTTGCCAAACTATCTCAGTCTCGCCGGCACCGGTTCGACGTGGCTGAAGCCCCAACCGGAGAGCACACGGCGTATCGACCCGCCTAGCGGTCCAGCGGCAAAGCCGACGGCACGCGTAGCACTGCGGGCTCCGGGAGACGGCCGATCCGATGCTAGGCGCTAGGTCCGCTCCAGTTCGTCCTCGCGCTGGTCGTCACGTCTGATCTCAAGTTCCAGGTCGTCGAGTTCGTACTTGGCCCACTGCTGAACCCACGGTCTCGGGACGTCCCGGAACGGCTTGACCAACTTCTCGATCTCCGCTTGGTGATCCCGGGCGTGGCCCCACCGTACGTCACCGGAATGGCGGCCTATGCAGAACTCCCTAAGGACACGATCCTCTGTCTCGAACTCGGTCAGCACCCAATTCGCTAGCTCCGGGACGATAGGATTGCCCTTGTCATCCAGCGACGGCCCGTTCAGATTGCGAGCGATGCGTACCGCGGCTACCGCGCCGTGCCGCTGTACCCAGGGACGCACGGTCTCCAGGCCGATCGCATCGAACAGCCCGCGAAACTCACAGATGCAAAAAACTGGGCCCCGCTCGTCGTCCAGGATCCAGCGGCCGATGGCCTCCATCGCCTCCGAGGGATTCCGACTAGCCCGGTTCGTGAACGCCTGCTCTGCGTATCTCCCTCGTTGGAACCGATGCGAACTCACGTCGGTAATCGCGTCGGCGAGTACGTCGGCGAGTTCCGCTGGAAATCCCGGGATCAGGAGCTCGGCGACGACTTTCCAATCGTGATCGTCCACCCGGATGGTGGGTCTGGCGGCAAGCTCCAGCATGTGCAACGCACGCGTCGCGAGTTGTTTGGGGACAGGGATTTTGCCATGCTCGGTCCAGCCCGCCAGCAGATCGAAGGCGACGGCCAGTGCGTCCGGATCAATCGAATCAGCCAACTCCGCCAGCTTCGCGAGCAACCGGTCCTTCTGCTCCTCGGTGAATATCTTCGGCCATTCGTTGAACGCCATGGGCCGGAGTATTCCGCGCTGACCGGCATCGAGTCGGCCGACGCCCTGCATGATTCGTTCGAAACCTCTGGGGGACCGATCCGCCTCAATGCTGAGGCTCACCGCGAGCGCCGGGTGCCGTTCGGCAAGATCCTCGAGGATGGGGACCGCTTCTGCCGGAAGTGCCCCTATTCGAAAAGCGGCAGCTTGGATGTAGCCGGATGCGAAGCTCGCGGCTCGCATGGATTTGAGCCAACCGAGGATCAGCGGCATGGCGCGGGATTGCTCGTCCGCCCGGCCCAGTTCGAATCCGAGTGGACCGCCTGACCGGCACTGCTCCGAATTGAGCCACTCTCCCAATCCTTCCAGCAATGGCAGATCGTCCAGGATAGCCTGGGCCATCTCCTTGTAGGCGGCAACAGGTTCGTCCACCGCCTGTCGGCGTGAGTTGCGGTACACCGACCAGTAATCCCGCGAAGTCAGGTCGATGATCTGTTCACGTAAGTCGCCAGGGCTAAGCTCCTGCCTCCACTGCCTGAGAGCGGGGAGAAACGCCGGCTCCTTCGCCGAGTCGTCTTCGGGCTCCGCCAGCGAGATTGCCTGATCGATGGCCGACCGGAGGGCTCGCAGGAGTTCCTGGTCCTCGTCGATCCCGCGCATGAGCTCTTGCAGCTCAGCCAGCAAGTCGAAGTGGACGAACTCGCTCACGTGCTCGATGACGCTACGGATGCCTCTGCGGCGCAGCTCGGGGCGAAGCCGGGCGATTTCCGCAAGCAACTCGCGCCCGGCCTCTGCCTCGCATTCGAAAAGCTCGCGCCGCGTGCGCGGCCGCCATTCATCCGGCACTACCCGTCCGCCGACAACGGTAGGGGGGCACATTCTGGACCTGTCGTAGCCGAGGATGTCCATCGCCGCCGAAAGGACCATATCGAGTGTACGCTCTGTCGCGTTAGTCAGGCGGTGAAGCAAGTGCTGCAAGCGCTCGGCGAACGGTGCTTCCGTGTTTGAGAACATCGGCAGGAACATGGCCTTCCAGGTGTTGCGGCTGTTGTTGCTGATGGACTCCTCAGTCTCGACTTGGGCCAACCGGAAGAGCACCCGCTCACAATCCCAGAAGTGCTCCTTGAAGCAGGCCAGGTGCTCGCACAGCCAGACGATCTGGCGTCGCCCCCCCCAACCGCCGCTGCCATCGGGCGAGCCGTCCAGTGCTCGCACGTCATCGTCGCTCGCGTTCTGAACGGCGCCTAGCAGCCATCGGAGACCACGCTCCGGATCGAGTTCTGCCCAGGCTTTGAAGACCCGCGATTTCTCTCGATCCACTAGTTGCGGGAGCTGCGCGTCACCGAGGAAGCCGAGAAAAAAGCCGCCGACGCGGTCGAGCACCTCCTCTCGTTTGGGCCCTTCCAGTTCGTGGCATCGCTCGAGGAAACGCCGCCGGAGTCTCTCGGTTGGCATGTTAGTGAGGAATGCGTCAAGATCACGCCTTAGCGCCGGCCACAGTCGGTCCTGAAAAATCCAGAGTGCGAGGGCACGCGGGCCAGCCTCGAAAAACTGTTGTGTCTTCGTTCCTAGCCCGGTCCCGTGAGCAGCATCGATCGCGCGAGCGAGATCGTGAGCCGTGACTTTGAAGTGAGCAGCGAGGTAGTCGACTTCAGCTCGGTACTTTCCGTCGTGCCCGACATCGATGCTTGTCGTAAGCATCTCGTACAACTTTGGGAATCCTCCGACATCCTGCAAGGCGTCCTTGAAGAGGTCCATAATACGTTTCCACACGTCCTCGAGGCTACGAACGGGCAGATGCCTGAGTTCCGGATTACGTCTCGTGGCATGCACCAGAAGCAGAGCCAACCGCAAATCGTGGCCCGAGAGTTCGGCGAGGCTCTTCTGAACCTCCGGATCAAGACCAGCGCCGTCCTCTTGCACAACCCTGAGTACACCGTCAGTCGTGTCTGGCTCCTCCAGGATCAACAGCAGGGGCTCGGACTCGCGGATGCGCTCTCTTCGCCGCGCTGGCCCCAGCGTCACGACACGTATGCGGTCGCCGCAATCGCGGAATCGGTCGGACAGTCGCTGGTAGTCGGCGAGGGACACTTCGTCAATGACCAGCCGGATGTAGCGCCCCGGCTCCTCAATATGCCGGAGAAAATCGCGGGTCAGGCCGGCGAGTCGCGGGACAAAGAGGGTGTCGGTCAAGCGCTCCTCGTCCCGGCAGGCCTGAATCGCTGTCCGCGTCTTGCCGATTCCCGAAATCCCAGCGATGTGGAGTACGGCCGAACCCTCGTCGCTCAGCAGGTGATCTCGAACGCGCCGTTTGACCTCATCGCGCCCGGAGAAGTTGACCCAATTGACGTCGAATCCCCACCGATCAGGGCTCTCCCGCATCCGCTGGTCCAACGTGACAACATCCTTGAGGCGGCTAGCCAATCGAGGCAAATGACGCACGATTAGATTCGGGTGCGCCTCAAGTGTCGATGCCAGCGCGTCGACCCAGCGGAACTGGACTTGGGCGAGATCGAATGCGATGTCCTTGGCAAGAGCTTCCACTTCGTCATAGATTCTCTTGCGTTTGGGCTGACTGACCGGCTTGAGCGAGCACCAGACGTAAACGTCTCCATCCTTGAGATGCTTGCGAAGACGATCATGCGCGTTGTCAGTCAACTCAGACCGGACCGTCGCGGCGTCGGTACCATCGTTGCCACTCTTGAGAGACCAGATTGACGGCACGGCAGGAATGAACCACGGCTTCGCCTTGCCGCGGCCGTTCCTGATGTAGATGTCGCCCCCCCCATCCGGACAATTCGTGCGGTAGTCCCAGTCGATGTCGGCCGGCGTGATCCCGTGCGTAGCCGCTTCCGCTTCTATGAGGCGACACATGAATGACTCAAACCGCTCACCGCCGTGTCCGCTGAGTTCCTCGACTAGGTCGCTGGGTTCAACAAACATAGTAGGCTCCCATCGTCAACCGGCCTGAAGTAGCCGGGACGGTCCACTGGTGCTATCGCCGCCCCTTCTTCTTGCCAACCTGCTTGGCCTTCGGCGGGTCGTCGATCAACTCCAGCAAGTCGCCG
>JAUWNF010000341.1 GCA_030612785.1 Phycisphaerales bacterium | reverse complement strand
CTTTGGATCGGGGCAGGGATATGGCTCGTCTTCCTGCTCCAATTGATCCTCAACTGGGCGCTGACCCGGGACCTCAGTCGCATTGAGGTCAAACCGCCCGTCGAGTGGCCTTTCGTGTCCATCATTGTTCCCGCACGCAACGAGGAGCGGTGCGTTCGCCAGGCGGTGACCTCGTTCTGCTTGCAGGACTACCCGGCCGCCGAAGTCATCGTGGTGGATGACGGCTCGACGGACGCGACGCCGCGGATCCTGGCGGAACTGCAAACGCGGTTCCCCAACCTGCAAGTTGTTCAGGGGCAGGACCCACCCGCGGGATGGTTGGGCAAGCCGAACGCCCTGGAGACCGGCCGGAAGCTCGCCAAGGGCGCCTGGCTCTTGTTCGTTGATGCCGACGTGGTGTACGCCCCCGATCTGCTGCGGCGGGCATTGGCCTATGCCATCGGTGAGGACGCCGGCATGCTTTTTTTGTATCCCCGGCTGCGCACTGGCGGCGTAGTCGAGGCGGTCATCATGTCATCGATGTACGTCGTGCCTTTCGCTGCCTTTCCCCTGTTCTTGATCAGCCGTACGAAGGGTCGGCTGCTTGCGGTCGGCGGCGGCGTGTTCAACCTGGTCCGCCGGGACGCCCTGGAGGCCTGCAGGGCGTTTGAGTGCCTCGCCGGCGCCGTACTCGACGACGTGGGACTGGGCTACGCGGTTAAGCGGGCCGGCTTCAAAGAAGCAGTGGCCTTGGCCGGCCCGTTGATCCACATCCGCATGTACGGCGGCGCCCGGGAGACCATTGACGGCTTCACCAAGAACATATACCCCGCGATGGTCCGGCGACCGTGGTTGCTTGCGCTCCCGCTCGTCGCTGGGGCCGTGCTGAGTCTTCTGCCGTATTACGGTTGTGTCGCGGGTTTGTTGGCCGGCTCGGTCAGCATACCGGCGTGGATTGCACTGTTCTGCATGCACGTCGTGTTGGGGGGGCTGGCTCTGGTGTTTCGACAACCGTGGTATATCACCTTCTTGAACCCGCTGCGCGAGCTGTGCTGGTGGGGGATTATGATTCGGTCGTATGTGCGGTACCGCCGCCGGGGCCTGGTCTGGCGCGGCCGCCGGTATGATTCGTTAGCCTAAACAGACGTTCGCCGTTAGGTGCGGGAGCTCCGAGCCGGAAGCACCATTGATCGGAAGTGCCGCAGGACTCCGTGTGTGTGGCCGATTATCGGGCGGTGCTACGTTCGCGCGAGCCAGTGGAAATGGCCTCCGCGCGTGCCTACAATGCTGTGGAGGAGGAAAGAGGTCATGGCTCGATTCTCGACACATCGTTTTGCCGCACGAGTCTCGTCCATGTCGCGGCGGTTCCGCATGTCCCGCACCGAGCGCTACGCGGTCTTCCGCGAGATGGCCAAGGGCGAGCTGCGCCACGGCGAAATCTCCAGTCGCCGCCAGGAGAACCTTCTCGACTACGCCGGCAGGTTGGGCATCCGGTCTGCCGATGCCGTCGAGCTGGTGAACGAGGCCCGCCGCACCCTGGGCTTGTCGGTCGAATCCCGGCCATCAGAGCAACCGTGGTATCGCCGCGTGGGATCAGCCCGAGCGGTTCCCCTCTGGCTCGCGATATCAATCGGTTTGATGGTCGTGGCTATTCTCACCCTGCTGCTGCGGGGCTGGTGATCCGCGGGAACCCTACCCGGGCGACTTGTAATCTATGTAGATGCAGTAGGTTACACGGTGCATGTGGCCTGGAATCCTCACACGGCGCTGCGGTGGGGACATGCCATGTTTCAGAAAATCATCATCTCCTTTGACCTGCGGCGAAACTCGTCGATACTCTCTTAGGCACAACGAGTTGCATGGGTGCTCGAAACAGCCCGTTGCGGAATCGTAACATGAGTGCTTCACAGTCTGAGTCGCGTGAACACGCGGACGGCCTCGCGATGGAGAATATCGCCGAGGAAGTCTTCCGGAGCATCCCGCTCGCGGTGATCGTGTTCGATCGCACCCTGCGCATAGTCCACCGGAATGAAGCCGCGGTAACGGTTTTCGCCGACGACAAAGACGTTTCGCAACTGCTCGCCAAAGGCACCGTCGAGGGGCAGTATCAGGACTGGGCCTCGGAGCTGCGCCGAGTTATGGAGACCGGTGTGCAACAGCAGTTCGACGGCGTCGGTTACGCACGTGACCGGGATGAACCACGGCTACTCGATGTGATTTGCGTTCCACTACGGGCCGGCGAAGCTCATCGGATCGTCGGGGCCATGCTCGTCTGTGAAGACGTGACCCAGCGCGCCGGCTTGGAGCGTCGTCTCGCCATCTCTGAGCGAATGGCTGCCGTGGGGCGTCTGGCGGCCCGCGTCGCCCACGAATTGAACAACCCCTTGGACGGGGTGCTCCGTTACGTCAACATGACCTTGCGCATGTTCGAGAAGCAAGGTCCCGAAAAGGCGGTGGAGTTTCTGGAGGAGTCGCGTAACGGGTTGGTGCGCATGGCCCAGATTGTCGGTGAACTGCTCGAATTCTCGCGCAGCACCGAAACGCAGTTTGAAGAGGCGAACGTCAACGACGTGGTGGAAGAGGCTATCCGCACCGTCCAGGAACCGGCGGTCAAGCAGGGCGTGGTCCTTGTCTCCGCCTTTCGCGATCGGGACATGCCGAAGATTCGGGGGGCGCGGTTGTTCCAGGTTTGCTGTAACTTGATCAAGAACGCCATTGACGCCATGCCCGACGGTGGCACCTTGACGGTTACCACCGGGGTGGTCGGGCGCGAGGTGGTGTTGCAGTTCGAAGACACCGGTGTCGGTTTGCCCGAGAACGTCGATGCCATCTTCGAGCCGTTCTTCACCACCAAAGCGTCGGGTAAGGGCACGGGGTTGGGACTGGCGATTTGCAAGGACTACCTCGCGCGCTTGAACGGCACCATTACGGCTCGGAATCGGGAGGAAGGCGGGGCTGTTTTCACCGTTCGCATCCCCGTGGAAAGCTGCAACGCCGGCCGACCGGCGAGTCGCACGAACGTACCACAGGAAGTCCGCTCAGGACTTCGTGCCGACCGGGGAGAAGGGTAGTGAACGACCAGCGTGCGAGAATATTCGTCGTCGATGACGACCGGATCATCCTCGATTCGCTGTGCGAGTTCCTGCGCATGGAGGGTTATGAGACCGATGGGGCCACCGACGCCGACACCGCCTTGCGCGCCTTGGGCCGGAAACCCTTCAACGTGGTCATCACCGACGTAAACATGCCCGGTTCGGACGGGTTCGAACTTCTCCGCGTCGTCAAACAGCGTTATCCGGAAGTCGTGGTCATCATCATCACCGGGTACGGTACCATCGAAAGCGCCGTGGAAGCGATCAAGATGGGCGCCTATGACTACCTGACCAAGCCGATCAGCGATGATGAGATCCGACTGACCATCAACCGGGCGCTCAAGCAGCAGGCGCTCATCCGCGAGAACCGCTCGCTGCGTGAGCGGCTGGACATGCGCTACGGTCTGGACAACGTCGTGGGGCACGACTACAAGATGCTGAAGGTCTTCGACTTGATCGAAGCCGTGGCCGACTCCAAGGTCACCCTTCTGATTCAGGGCGAATCGGGTTCCGGCAAATCCCTGATCGCGCGCGTGGTGCATCACCGCAGTGAGCGCCGCGACCAACCGTTCATCGAGGTTGCCTGCGGGGCCCTGCCCGAGTCGCTTCTGGAAAGCGAACTCTTCGGGCACGTGCGCGGGGCCTTCACCGGGGCGATTGCCAACAAGGAGGGCAAGTTCAAGGCCGCCGACGGCGGAACTCTGTTCCTGGACGAGATTTCCACCGCCACCCCCAGTCTCCAGGTGAAGCTGCTGCGGGCCATCCAGGAGCGCTCTTTCGAACCGGTGGGCAGCAACAAGACCGAAACCGTGGACGTGCGACTGATCCTGGCCACCAACGTCGATCTCGAGGAGGAGGTTCAGGAAGGGCGCTTCCGGCAAGATCTCTTCTATCGCATCAACGTCGTAGCCATCACTCTGCCGCCCCTGCGTGAGCGCCTCGGCGATATCCCCCTGCTCGCGGACACATTTCTCGCCAACTATTGCGAGGAGTCCAACAAGAGCATCGCCGGGTTTACCGAGCAGGCGATGCAGTGCTTGCAGCGCTACCATTGGCCGGGCAGCGTCCGCGAGTTGGAAAATGTTGTGGAGCGGGCCGTCGTACTTGTCAAGGGGCGGCAGATCGATGTCGGCGACCTGCCGCCGAAGCTGGTCGAAGCCGCCGAGACCTCACCGGCCGAGGGCGCCTTCGTTCCCCTCCCGCTCAAACAGGCGCTGGAAGGGCCGGAAAAAGCCATCATCGAAAGCGCGCTGCGCGCCAACAGTTGGAACCGCCAACTCACCGCCGACGTGCTCGAAATCAACCGAACCACCCTGTACAAGAAGATGAAGCGTTACGGGCTCGAAGCCGACCCAGCCAGAAGTCGTAGCAACCATTCGTAGGCACTCAAACTGTGGGTAGTCGGCAGGAGTTGGGGTTCTGCCCCAGACCCCGGGGTTTCTTGAGGCATGGGCTCCGGACCTGCTTCGACTGGCTCAATACTCTAAGTCTGACGTCGAATTAGTATTAGTCGTTCGTGGCGGTCCCCAATGTAGCGTCACCCCTTGTGGGTGACGAGGAACGCGGACACGCCGCCCAC
>JAUWNF010000616.1 GCA_030612785.1 Phycisphaerales bacterium | reverse complement strand
TCCGCTTGGGCATGCCACCCAACGCTAAACACGTACACCGCCAAAGGCGGTGGATTAACGAAGATTTGGATGTTCCCAGGGAGTGAGATAGCCATGTCAGCACCAGCGCCTGATCCGCGGCACCGGCTCCTGAAGCGGCATGCCCGCAATCCGCTGCTCTCCGCTTTCGATTGGCCTTACTTTATCAACACGGTCTTCAACGCCGGAGCGGTGCGGCTGCCGTCAGGCGAGACGCTGTTGCTGTGCCGGGTCGAGGACTGCTCCGGGCGCTCGCACCTGTGCGCCGCGCGCTCGGCCGACGGCGTGAAGGACTGGAAGATTGATAGCACGCCGACCCTGCTGCCCGACGCCGACAACCACCCCGAGGAGCTGTGGGGACTGGAGGACCCGCGTGTGGTGTGGGTGCCGGAGTTGGAGAGCTACGCGGTGACCTACACGTGCTATTCGCCGCAAGGCCCCGGCGTGTCACTCGCCCTGACCAAGGACTTTCAGACCTTCGAGCGTATCGGCAACGTCCTGCCCGTCGAGAACAAAGACGCCAGTCTCCTCCCGCGGCGCTTCGACGGGCGTTGGGCCATGATCCATCGCCCGGCGCCGCAAACCGGACGCGCCCACGTCTGGATTTCGTTCTCGCCCGACTTGAAGCACTGGGGGGATCATCGCGTGTTGCTGGAGGCGCGACATGGGCCCTACTGGGACGCCGAGAAGATCGGTTTGTGCACGCCGCTCATCGAAACCTCCCAAGGTTGGCTTATGACCTACCACGGCGCCCACACCACGGTCGGCGGGTGTCTCTACCGTATAGGTTTGGCCCTTCTCGACCTCGAAGAACCGGGCAAGTGCCTGCTGCGCAGCACCCGCTGGATGTTCGGGCCCGAGACGGACTACGAGCGTGTCGGCGACGTGGGCGACGTGGTCTTTCCGTGTGGGTACGTCATCGGCAAAGACGGCGACACGCTCTATCTGTACTACGGTGCTGCGGATACCTCGATCGCCCTGGCCACCGGTAGCATCCGTGACATGCTCGACTGGCTAGAGGAACACAGTAGCCCGGGTGGCACAGCTACCATCTGAAGTGACAGAGCAGTAGCCGGTCAACTCTGCGCTGAGGGGTTCGCGGCCGTTGAGGCGCTGCCGGCGCCGCAGCGCTTGCAGGCGCATCCAATCCTTGGCGTTGTCGTTGCGATCGATGGTGGCCTGGTCGAGGGAGTGGTCGGTGCCGCCGGGGTGGCGAACGACCTCGTAGATCGGTTCCCACACGCGACCGATACGGTAATGCTCGCTGACGCGCAGCACCAGGTCGTAGTCCTCACCGTAGTTGCGACAGTGGGGCGAGTCGTTGAGCCCGAACCCGCCAAGCTCTTCGAGCACTTTAATGTGCGCGGCACGGGGGGCACCGGCTCCGTTGACCCGCAGAAGGTTGTTGGGGCCGTTGTCGTCGGTCCACTCTTCGTGGGCCACCACCGGGATGTCCGGGTTGCGCACGAGCGCACCGTTCTTGGGATTGAGGTCCCACACTTCATAAGCCCCGACGACCATGCCGATGCTGGGATCGGAATCGAAGACGGCGAGGAGCTTCTCGACGGCGTCCGGCTTGAGGCGATCGTCCGAATCGAGCTGCACGTAGTACTTGCCCCGGGCAGTCTCCAGCCCGATGTTTAGGCAGAGACCTATGTTGTTCACGTCCGTGACGAGCAGGCGAACCTCCGGCCGACCAGGCGCGAAGCGGTCTCCTCCCGCCAGGTACCGGCGGACTTCGTCCGCTGTGGGGTCGGCTTCGCCGCCGTTGACGACGACGATGACCTCCACGTCGCCTCGGGTCTGACAGAGTACGCTTTCGATGGCGGCGCCGATGAACTCCGGCCGACGATGGACGGGGACAATCACGCTGGCGATACAGCCGTCAAAGGCGCGCTGCTCGGTCGGGGTATAGTGAATCGTCCGCCAGCTCCGATCCGGGGCCAGATAGGCGCCCACGCGGCGTAGGTGCTCGGTGAGGGCGCGCTGGTGTTCGAGTTGACTCACCTTGTCGGTCAGCAGGTAATCGAACACGTCATGTTTTTCCGCCGCCGCGGCTATGGTATAGAGCGCCCCGTCGTGGCGGTCGGCAATGTGGACTAACTGACCTTGTTCAGAAACGCGTAGGCGCAGATCGTACAAATCGGCCGTGGTGTACGCTTCGTCGAGCCCGCCCAGGGCACGCAGCAATCGAGTGGGAAACAGCCAGGCCTTGCCGTAGTCCGTCGTCTCGCGGAGGCGCCCGGGGTGATGGTCGAGCAGGTGCCGGGCGATGGTGCGCCCGTCCGGCCCGGTCAGCTCATGGTCGGCATACACCATCCCAACCCGCTCCGCTCGTTCGGCAGCCATGAGCATCGCCCGCAACGCGGAACGGCGCAGCATGACCGCAGCCGATTCATTAACCAATAGCAGAACGTAATCCGTGGTCGTGGCGGAAAGCCCGGCGTTGAACATAGCCGCCCGGTTCGGATAGGTTCCGGGCAGGTGGACCACCCGGTGATCGGACGC
>JAUWNF010000727.1 GCA_030612785.1 Phycisphaerales bacterium | reverse complement strand
CATCCTCCATTCGGTCTGATCGACGGCGATCTGGTCCGCGTCGTAGAACACCACCCGCATGTCCGACCACAGCGCCTCGTCCCGGTAGATGTTCTGCATCTGGACGCGAACCTGCATCTGCCCGGTCGGCATGCGCTTGGCCGTGTGGTTGACGAACAGCAGGGCGTCACGCACATTCCGGTCGATCATCGTGACCCCGTTGCGCAACTGGTGCGGCAACTGCTCATCTTCCCGCATCAGGGGGCTGTACGGCCCCCGATGACTCGGGCATCCCGCCATGGTGGGCAAGAGCCCGCCCGCCAATATCAGAGATGCTATCCGGTGATTGATCATGGCTTGCTCTCCTTGCTTCTGAGGTTTCCGTGAGATCAAAGAGCGCGAGCTTGCGGATCTTCCGCGACCACTCGTCGCTCTCGGGGACTCCATCACGCAGGCAATAGAGGTACCCCCGCGCGAGGGATTCGATCGCCTGGTCCGGCTCGCGCCGTTTCAGGTGATTCATCGCAATCGTGCAGTACCGGCCCTGGCGACACTCGAAGTTCTTGAGCACCCACGTGGCCACTTCCCGCACCGCCTTGTTTCTCAGGTTCTGCTTCATCTTCAGCTCCGTGGGCAGCGTGAGGGGATCATCACTGATGCCGGCTTCGGGCACGCCGCCCTGGAACGTATCGTGCGCTTGATCTGCAATCGTGAAGGTCTCGGACTGAGTGATGGCCCCCTTGGCGGTGGTGAACATGCGGACGGACACGGTCATCACACCTTCCATGCGCGCGTCGCCGCGCCGGTAGTGGATGAGCTCGTAGTGGTCTTTCTCGATCGTCGCCGGGGGCACGTGCGGCCAGTGCGCCATGTTGGGGCCGAAGCGCCGGCAGAACTGGTCGTATTGGGGGTTGGGCACCGTGTCCGTGCCCACCTTCATGCGTTTGGTGATGTCCCGATCCGTCTCGACCCGGTCCACCGTCAGCGTCGAGACGTTGCCCACGATGACCAGATGCGTACCCAGAAGCTCTACCGCATGGTCGAGCTTGTGGCTCTTCTCTTTGAGAGCCTCGTCGATCCGGGCCCGCTCCATGATGTCGATCCCGTAGGGCAGTGAGCGGGTCAGACAGCTGATCAAGGCATCGGAGAACTCCCCTCCGGCGTCGGGCTCGTTCTCCGGCGAGTCGAACCCAGCCACGCCGATCTGAACATGGATCGAAGCGTCGACCTGGTCCTCACAGTCCCGGTGGAACTTGAAGACGTCGTCGGTCTCAGGGTCCAGCGTCTTTGCCTTCACCGCGGCGACGTAGGCGTGATACAGCTCGCCGCGGCCCAGGTGTTCGCTTCCGACTTGCAGGTAGTGCCGGCTGCCCTCGCGGCGGATTCCACGCAGCAGGGCTTCGTGGTCCTCTTTGCCCGCCTCCAGAATCGTGGTGTACGCCGTGAAGTACTTCTGTTGAGCGATGAGTTCTCTGGCAATGCGTTGAATAACCCGCCGTTTGGTGTCGCGGACGCGAGTGTTGAGCAACGCCAAATCCCCCTCGGCCGGAGGCGGGTCCTCCCCGCGGAATCGCTCGAGAAGTGACGCCGCGCGCTGCCAGTTGTCGGCCTCGCAGGCGGACGC
>JAUWNF010000558.1 GCA_030612785.1 Phycisphaerales bacterium | reverse complement strand
CAGGCTTGTCGGGAGCACCCGGCGCTTCGTTTTCGGGGGCTGTGTTGGGAGCATGGGCCCGGTACGCTGATCCGGCACTTCTACCGGTGGTTACGGAGACGTCCTGATGGTTGCTCAAAACGTATTGGAGGAGGCCGCCCGGCGGCTGGTGACCTCGTTCCAGCCGACGCGGATCATACTTTTCGGGTCGCAGGCACGCGGGACGGCCGATGATCGCAGCGACGTCGATCTCCTGGTCATCTGCCCGATAGCCGGGAATCGCCGGCAATTGATGGTGGCGATGGATCGCCTCCTCAAGGGGCTGGGCATCGCGCGGGATATTGTCGTCCTGACGCCGGAGGAATTCGAGCGCGACCGGCAGATTCCGGGCACGGTGGCCCGGCCGGCTTCGCTGGAAGGCAAGGTGCTGTATGACAGTGCCGCCTGAACAGATCGTCCAGAAGGTTCGGGCCTGGATGGCGCATGGCGACGAGGATTTGCGCGTCGCGCGGCACATTTTGACCCTGCCCGAGGAATGTCCCTACCGGCTGGCGGCGTACCACGGCCAACAGTGCGCCGAGAAGTACCTCAAGGCCCACCTGGTATTTCGCGGAGTTGATTTCCCCTTCACGCACAACATCGCCCGCTTGCTGGAACTCTGTTCGCACCGTTCGGATTGGGCCACAGGGCTCGAGGATGCCGAAGAGCTGACACCCTTCGCCATCACGGCCCGTTACCCCAGCGAGGATGAACCGGTCAGTGAGGCGGAAGCACGCCGAGCGGTGGAGATCGCCGCCCGCGTGCGCCAAACCGTGCGGGAGGCTCTCGACAAAGAGGGTATGACGCTCAACGCTGATGGCTGACGGCTGATGACTGATGACTGATAGCTGACAGCTAATAACTGATAGCTGGACGAGCGTTCACGTTCGTCCCGAAGGAGGCGATTGGAGGGGTGGCACGGACAAGCGTGTTCGTCGGTGCTCCATCTGGGCAGAAGGTGTGTTAGAATGAGTGGATCGCTTGAAGGCATAAGAGTGAAGCTTGTCCGTGGGAATGGGGGAGACTCACGCACAAAACAAGTTTGTGCGTGCCACCCTGGAGCTTGTCACGGGCACCCGGCGCTGGAGTCGGCGACGGCTGTATGCGGTCCGCCCTCTCGTTCGGGGGGCGTGTCCATTTCCGTCAGCTTTGCGAGGGGCGAGCGTCGAAAGAAGCGGACAGCAAACCAATAGATTCAAGGGAGGATCGTGAAATGATGCAGTCAGTGTGGAAAAAAGCCGCGGCGGTCGCGGCGATGTGTGCGTGTTCGGCTTGGGCGACCGGGCCTGAGGTTACGAACGTTCAGGCCAGTCAACGGGCCGACGACTCTAAGTTGGTGGACATCTACTACGACCTTGCGGACGGCGACGCCGACCTGTGCTCAGTCTGGGCTCGGGTCAGCGACGACGATGGGGCGTCCTGGACAGTTCCCGCTCAGACGTTCACGGGTGACGTTGGCCCAGACATCCCGCCGGGGCCGGGCAAGGCAATCATCTGGGACGCCGGAGCCGACATCCCCGGCAAGTTGGGCAACATCAAGATCCGCGTCTACGCCGACGACGGCAACGGCATGGCGAACATGGTGCTCGTGCTGGCGGGGGGATTCCCGTACCAGAACACCATGCCCCACACCTATGTCGCCGGGTTCTGGATCGACAAGTATGAGGTGACCAACCTCCGCTACTGCGAGTTCCTCAACGCCGCCGACCCAGCCGGCGACCATTGGGACAGCAACATGGAGATCACGAAGACCGGAACGACCTACGCAGTCGACATGGGATATCAGAACTACCCGGTGCGATGGGTGAGTTGGTACGATACGACCGCGTTCGCGGATTGGGTCAGTCTGCGAACAGGCAGTAATTACCGCCTGCCGACCGAGCAGGAATGGGAGAAGGCCGCGGCGTGGGATCCAGTCGAGGAACACTACTACACGTACGGCTTCCACAGCGACGCGATCGACTGCTCGCAGTGCAACTTCAAGCCGGACGATTACTGCGTCGGCGACACGACCGAAGTCGGCTCATATCCGGGCTGCAGTTTCTACGGATGCTACGACATGAGCGGGAACCTGTGGGAGTGGACGAGCAGCCCTGGCTCAGGTGGTAACCGTATTCTGCGCGGCGGCCATTGGGACGATAGTGCGTACAACTGCCGATGTGTGTCCCGCAACAGCCGCACGCCCTCCGATCGGAACGACCACATCGGGTTCCGGCTGGTCCTAGACTTGGAGTAGCCCATTGTCCCTTCGTAAGCGAGCGTAGCGAGCACTCGCAACTTCTTGGGAGCACGCCGTGACTCAGGAGCTCAGAATCGTAGCGAACTCTCACGGCCTCACGCTGTGGCTCGTCAGCCACATCGAAAGGCTTCCGCGTCACCATCGCGACAGCCTGACCAACGCGATTAGGAGCATCTATCGCAACGACCGAGATTCAAACCCGGAACGGCCGATCGCCTCAACCGCGAGCCGCCGGAGTAGACGAGCATAAGCCATGAACGTAAGACCATTGATTGCAGGGACATTGACGGTGGCAGCCGTCGTCCACTTCGCCGCTGCTGTCGGCCATGCCGACATCGTCTACGGCGAGAGTGCGACGATTGCGTACGATACACAGTGGGTCGATCCAGTCCACACCGACAGCGGTGAGATCAGCATCGATCTCAACTACATCGCCCGCGCCTGGAGCGACTCGGGGGGTTTCACATTAGATGATCGGGTGTCCGGGATCGACGTAGCCGTTCATCCTCAAGACATTACCTTGACGGAGGTCGGCCCGGACGTACAGGCTACGATCATCGTGCGCAACCTGGGCTCGGAGGAGGCAGCGGATGTGAGCGTAGCGGTCTTCAAGCGTGCCGCGGGCGGTAGTTTTGTGTTGGTCGCGACCGATGAAATCCCGTTGATCGAGCCGGGCGGCCAAGGAACCGCCGCGGGAAGCTTCACGCCCGACTTCCTCGGGCAGGAGATCAAGGTTGCGGCGTCACCGCCCAA
>JAUWNF010000670.1 GCA_030612785.1 Phycisphaerales bacterium | reverse complement strand
CTCGACGTGGTGACCATGCTGGGGTTCATCATCTTGATCGGTATTGTGGTGAACAACGCGATTCTGATCGTGCACCAGTCGCTGAACAACATGCGCGACGGTGGTCTGCCGCCGCACCAGGCCATCGTCGAGTCGGTGCGCACGCGGGTTCGGCCGATCTTCATGACCGCGCTGACCAGCATCTGCGGAATGATGCCGTTGGTGATCATGAAAGGCGCCGGTAGTGAGTTGTACCGCGGAATCGGCTCGGTGGTGGTCGGCGGGTTGCTGGTTTCGACGATCTTCACGCTGTTCCTGGTGCCGGCCCTCTTTTCGCTGTTCCTCGGCGCCCGCGCCTGGCTGGCCGAGACGTTGTTTGGAAAGCCGCGCCCAGTGCCGGAAGCGCTGCCGACGACGATTGCCACCGCGCCACACTCCGCTCCGACGACGGGCGATTAGTTGGCCCGGTCCCGTTATCTCCCCCGAATCTCGCGCCGTTAATCGCTCGCGGGGTTGCGCTCGACCAAGTTGTCCCAGTGCTTGCTGTTCAAGATGCAGCCGGGGTCGCCGGCGTTGAGCTGGCCGAAGTACGCGTCGGCCCGGGCGCGGCACCCGCCGCAGTAGTATTTGAACTCGCACACCTCACAGTGCCCCGTGCGGTCTTCGCGATCGCAGAGGATATCCGCGAACTCGTTGTTGCGAAAGATGTCCACAAAGCTGCGCTGGCGGATGTTGCCCAGCACGCGCTGCGGCATGTAAACGCAGGGGGTGATGGTTCCGTCCGGTTGGATACAGACGTAGGTTCGCCCGGCCCCGCAGCCGCCGAGATACTTGGCCACCACGCGGGCCTTCTCGCCGCCGCCGCCGCCCACGTGCGAACACGACTGCAAGCCCTCGAGCGGCGCGTGCGCCAACGACACCCGCCCTAGCTGGGGGGCGGTGCTCAGGATGCTGATACGTCCGGACTGCATCCAGTCGTTGAACGTCCGCAAGATCCGCTCGCGCTGCGCCGGGGTCAGGTCCGACGCGGTCATGTTCAACCCGCGACCGACGGGGATGAAGTTAAAGTGGGCGAAGCACGACGCCCCCAAGTCTACCGCGAAGCGCAGCATGTCCTCGACTTCGTCGTAGTTGCCCTGGTGCACGCACATGGCAACGCCCAAGCGCAGGCCTTCGGTGGCCACCACGTTCTTCATCCCCCGCACCGCCCGCTCCCACATGCCCGGCTGCCCGCGAAAGGTGTCATGCTTCCGCGGATCGACCGAATCGAGCGAGATTTCGATGTACTTCGCACCGCACTGGGCCAGCTTCTCCGCGTACCGTGGCGTGATCGTCGTTCCGTTAGTGGCCACCGATATGTGGATGCCATGATGGTGGCACCGTTCGAGCACGGGAATCAGGTCTTTGGAGACCGTCGGCTCGCCGCCGGCGAACGACATCATCGGGACGTAGGCGTCGCCGAGCTGGTCGACGAGGTCCAGTTTCTCCTCCAGGGTGAGTTCGTCGGGGCCTTTCTTGGGGCCCGAGTCCTGATAGCAGTGGTCGCAACACAGGTTGCACTGGTTGGTGAAGTTCCAGATGGTGATCAGCGGAACGCTGAACCGTTGTGGCAGCATCAGGCCGAACTCCGCCACGCTGCGCGCGGTGGCCACGAACCCGCGCAGGGTACTGCGGTGCCCGGCGATGCGCCGTCGAAAGGTCTCGTCGCTGACGCTGCCCTTGACCCGTTTGATGAACCGGTGCAGCGGCCAGTACTTGATCCCCTGCCACCGTGGTGCCGCCGGGTTGGCATAGGACTGGATGACCTCCTCAATCATGGTCTTGCCGCCCGGCCGCGGCTTGGACACATGACCCAGCAACCGCTGCATCCACCACTTGGCCAGATAGTCTTCGAGCGGATGGGAGTAGTCCAGATGAATGTGCTTGTCGGACTTGTTCGTCTTGCCCCTACCGGCGCTCTCGCGCCGCCGGCGCGCCGCTTCGACGTATTGCCTCGAGGAAACTGCCCCGTCATCCGGCCGATCTGACCGCTTGTTGGCGTTGGTCGAGACTGCCCCGGCG
>JAUWNF010000221.1 GCA_030612785.1 Phycisphaerales bacterium | reverse complement strand
CAGGGTGTAACCGCAGAAGCACTGCCAGTAGGGGTTCTCCACCCAGCGGTCCAGGACGGATTCGTCTGATTCGTTGAGAAGCTGATCGAAATGCGATTGGAACAGTTCAAACGCGTCGCGGGGTTGCGGTTGGGGTGTCATGGTGCCTCCAGGCGCTGACGAAATTGCAAGGTTTCTCTACCAATCGCCATAAAACCCCGCAATCCCCGCGCCACCACCACGCTCAAAAAGTGCTTCCAAATAGCACGTATGCGGCATGATGATGCTTATTCAGGGACGACTATCTATCGGCATATTCATACTAGATTCGGTATTACAGCGGTTCGTCTTCGAGGGCTTCGCGGGTGATCTTGAACGCGAAGTGGTCCTTGTGCCGCCCCATGACCCCGGCGAATTTGTTCTTCCCCCGCAGTTGCAGGATCAACTCCGCCGACGCCGGCTTGGCGGTCTGAATGATGTCGCCTGGCTGGAGCGCCACCAGGTCCCGCACCGTGATCGTAGTCTGAGCCACATAGACCGTAAGCCCCAGGGGGGCCTTCTTGAGCAGGCCGCCGATCTGTTCGGACTTGTCTTCGGCGGCAGCTCGCTTCTGGTAGGCAAGCCAGCCTTGGGTGGCCAGCTTCGACATCACCGGCTCGATCACGTTGAACGGGATGCACAGGCTCATGGTGCCCACGCGGGCGCTCATCTTGATCTCAAAGCCGATGACCACCACCACTTCGTTCGGGGCGACGATCTGCACCAGATGCGGGTTGCTCTCCACCTCCGCCAGTGCATACTTGATTTCGACGAGGTTGGACCACACCTCGGTCAAGCAGTTCAGCGCCCGGTCGGTGATGTGCTTGGCCAGGCGCAGCTCGATCATGGTCAGCGGACGCTGCGGAATGAACATGTCTGAGCTCGAACCGCCCAGCAACCGGTCGATGATGGGGTAGATTATCAGCGGGCTGATCTCCAGGCACATCTGCCCTTCAAGGGGTTCGGCAGTCAGCAGATTGAAGTTCGTCGGATTGGGCAGCGAGTGAATGAACTCGCTGTAGGTCAACTGCTCGATGGTGGCGATGCGCACCTCCACGATGGTCCGGAGGAAGCCCGAGAGCGACGCCCCCAGGTTCCGGGCGAAGCCCTCGTGAATGCTTTCCAGCGAGCGCATCTGGTCTTTGCTGACGCGTTCGGGGCGCTTGAAATCGTAGGCGCGGACCTCCTTTTGGACCGCAGTTGCGCCCTCGCCGCCACCCGCTCCGGCGGCATCTTCGATGCCGCCGGAATCCACGGCCGCCAATAGCGCATCAACTTCGCTTTGATCGAGAACGTCCGCCACAGCACCCTTCCCGGAGGGCAACAAATTTCCCTGGCGCCCGGATTATCGGACACCTCCGCCAACCGGCTTGAACGAAGCCGCCTCTCAACCGCGCCAGTCTGGAGAAAACGCGCTTCGGTGTCCTGCCTGAGGCCGTTCAACCCCGACACCAGCCCCATCGTGGCGTCCACAGACCGCGGTTCCAGATGGCGCCTACCCTGGAGCTTTCATCGGCATTTGGGGCTATAGTGAAATACTCGGATGTGGTAATCGTGCAGCTTGCGGAATCTAACTCGAAAAGTGGTTTGCTGCCGGCGCCGGTGGGCCGCGATGTGCAACTCATCGCCGGCGGACTGCTCGTGGTGCTCGCAACGCTGGTGGTCTACGGTCCCGCGCTGCCGGGCGACGTGCTCTGGGACGACGACCAGTACGTCAGCGAGAACCGGCTGCTGTTCGTCGAGGACGGGCTGTGGCGAATCTGGATGCACCCCGGCGAATCGCCGCAGTATTACCCCCTGGTCTTTACGTCTTTCTGGCTGGAAGCGCGCCTCTGGGGATTGTCCACCTTCGGGCTGCACCTGGTCAACGTGCTGCTGCACGCGCTCAATGCCTTGCTGTTGTGGTCGGTACTGCGGCGTTTGCAGGTCCCCGGGGCCTGGCTGGCCGGAGCGCTGTTCGCTCTCCACCCGGTGCACGTCGAATCGGTAGCTTGGATTACCGAACGAAAGAACGTGCTCTCGGGCCTGTTTTATCTGCTATCCATATCCGCGTACCTGCGGTTTGTGGATCGGCGGCGCGTGACGCTCTACGTCCTCGCACTGCTTCTATTTATCTGCGCCCTACTGAGCAAGACCGCCACATGCGTCCTGCCGGTGGTTCTGCTGCTCGTGCAGTGGTGGAAACGCCCGCCGATCGGGAAACGGGCAATCCTTGCCGTGCTGCCGTTCTTCTGCGTCGGCTTGGTGGCTGGGTTCGGTACGATTCTACTCGAGAAACACGAAGTCGGGGCGATGGGCGAGCCGTGGGCGCTTTCGGGGCTGGAGCGTGTTCTGCTCGCGAACCGGGCGCTGTGGTTCTATGTAGGCAAACTTCTCTGGCCGGCGAAGCTGGCGTTCAACTATCCGCGCTGGGAAGTTGATGCAACAGCCCTGTGGCAATACGTGTTCCCGGCCCTGACCGTCGCCACCGCCGTTCTGTTGTGGAAGGCGCGCGTTTGGATCGGTAAAGGGCCCTTAGCGGCGCTGGGGTGCTTCGTCGTCGGTGTAGCACCAGTGCTGGGTTTCTTCGACGTCTATTACTTTCGCTACGCCTACGTGGCCGATCACTTCCAATATCACGCCAGCATGGGCTTCATTGCATTGATGGCGGTCGTGGTGATCCACATCGTCGGGCGGCTGGTCGGCGGTCGCGGAGGCTTCGCCGCACGACTATCGCATGTCGTGCTCCTCCTTCCGATAATCTACGGTGTACTCGCCTTTCGTCAGGCCGGCTTGTACACCGACATCGAAACGCTCTGGCGGCGAACCATTGCGCAAAACCCTTCCTCGATGCTGGCCCATCACAATCTCGCCCTTTTGCTCGTGCGGGGTCATGAAGATGATCCGCAGGCGGTTCGCGAAGCCGAGGAGCACTTGCACGTGGTGTTGCGGATCAATCCCCGCTGCACAGATGCGCACTGCAACCTGGGAACCATCGCCGGCCGTCGCGGACGGCACGAGGAAGCGATGGAGCATTATCGCAACGCCCTGAGCATCGCCCCCGCTGATCCGACGGCGCTCTACAACCTGGGCCGCGAACTCGAACGCCGAGGCGATGTTGAAGGTGCCATGGCTTCCTATCGGGCGTGCCTGAAGAGCAATAGATACTTTGCTCCCGCGTACAACCGCCTCGGCCGCATCCTTCTCCAACGCGGCGCACGCCGCCAGGCATGGGAGCACTTTCAACTGGCCCTCGACGCCGACCCACGAAACACGGCGGCCCGGCACAACCTCGGAATGATCTACGAGGAGGAGGAGCACTATGCCAAGGCTCTCGGTTGCTATCGAGGCGCACTCGCCATCGATCCGGATCTGGATGAGTCGTGCTTTCGGATTGCGGTCTGCTTGCGCAAGAGTGGTGAGGAAGAGGCGGCTGAGGCGGCCTATCGCCGAACCATCACACTGAATCCTATGCACGCCGACGCGCTGGCCGATCTGTCCGCAATGCACTATGCCAAGGGCCGGTTTGGACAGGCGGCGGAGGGTTACCGCCGGGCCCTGGAGTTGCACCCGACCAGCACCCCCTACCGGGTCAACCTGGCGGCTGCGTATCAGCAACTCGGCGCGTACGCCGACGCGGTAGCCGTCTTAGAAGCCGGTCTCCATGATAAACCCGAGGACCTCACCATAATGCACGAGTTGGCCAAGGTGTTGGCCACCGCACCCCAGCGAAGCGTTCGCGACGGCGGGCGTGCCCTGGAACTGGCAACGAAAGTGGTGGAGCGACTCGATCCTCCCAGACCTGAGGCGTTTCGCACACTCGGCGCCGCCTATGCGGAGGTGCGTCAGTACGCCCACGCTACGGAGGCGGCCCGACGCGGGCTCGATGCGGCCCGCACGCTGGGCTTGCCCGACCTGGAGGAGCAACTCGCCGAGCAACTCCAGGAATACCAAGAGCAGATGCAAAGCCCCTCGAATGCCCCATAGCGGGGCGCTTCACACCATCTTGGGCGCTGGTTGCCAGGATGTGAAGACTTATGACGACTGGCGGCGAGAGAGCGTATAAAGTGACGGTTGAATCGACGTAAGGCTTTATTATGCGGGCAGTTACGTCTCTGTGAGAAACTGTCGAAAGCCCGCGCGCTTCGTTGACAGCGCCTGCTCCAGGTGGTAGACTGCCCGCGTTACTCGGGATTTCACAAGTCGGTGCCCGTCAATGACGTACCGGCTGCTCAATATGCGGCTTTTTTGCCGTGGCGCACTTCCGGGGCTGGCTATTGGAGCCGGTCTCGGAAGTTTTTTTGATTCATGCAACGTCGGCGGATCAGGCTATGGATCAGTCTCCAGCGATGAACCAGTCCGGTGCCGTGGGGAGCAAACCGCACGGCGTTCAAGATCGTGGTTCCGGTAGCCTGGTCGAAGCTGCCGTTGTTTCCCGCGAGAGCCTGTGCCGCGAGCACTTTCGGCTTACGCTGGCGTTGCCTGTGCCAGACGTTGCGCGTCCAGGTCAGTTCCTGTACTTGGGACATCCGGCCGACCATGCGGAACAACAGTCCCGGCCGTTCTTGCGTCGGGCCTACAGTATCGCCGACCTGAGACCGCAGGGACCACAATGCGAGGTGGATATCATCTATCGCATCCATGGCCCGGGCACGCACTGGCTGGCTACGCTGCGGGCCGGAGATCGGGTGAGCATTCTAGGACCGCTCGGGAACGGATTCGAACTCGTTCCCTCCAAACCGAATGCATGGTTGGTGGCTGGCGGGGTCGGGCTGCCGGCGTTGTTGTGGCTGGCTCAGCAGTTGCGGGCGGCGGATAAAGCGACGGTAGCGTTTTGCGGGGCACGCCACGGTGACTTAATGCCTCTGAAGATAAGCGATCCCGACAGGCTTCCGCGAGACGCGACGACCGCGGTTCCGGCCGCGGAGGAATTCGCCCGCTCCGACACGCCGGTGGTTCTGGCTACGGACGACGGCAGCGTTGGCTTCCACGGCACGGTTTGCCAAGCCCTGGACGTCTACCGACGCGCGTGGGGCGGGGATGACAAGGACGTAGTGTTATATTGCTGCGGTCCCGAGGCGATGATGGCCGCGGCGGCGAATTGGTCCAGTGCTTACGGCATCGAGTGCTACGTGTGTATGGAGCGTGCGATGGCTTGCGGCGTGGGAACCTGCCAATCGTGCGTAGTGCGCGTGCGTGACGCCGCCGATGCTGAAGGATGGCGATACGCCCTCTGTTGCGCGGAGGGCCCCGTCTTTGACGCCCGCGAGGTTCTTTGGGACTGAGGCGGGAGGAATAACCCACGCGTTAGCTCGAATGATTCACCGCAGAGCACGCAGCCAGCGCCGATTAGTCCGAAGTTCCGGCGGTAGGCGACGCGCAAGTCTTTTCGGCGACCGAGGTTGGGGGTCGGAGGCGCTTCCGGAGACTGGCTACAGGCCTAGCCCGGATTATTCAGTGCTGGCAGCGTTTACCGATTCATGATATCATAGCCATAATCATGTCCGTGTCCTGGCACGGGATGGGTGTGTTGTACGCCAGACAGAAGATGTATCCGCAAGCCGCCGACTACTTCCGCAAAGCCCTTGAGGTCGACCCGACCCATCAGAAAGCACGAAAGTTTCTAACAGGTTCTGCGATTGATGGAAGAGCAGTGACCGCCTGTTGCAACGTCCAGAGCCGGACAAGGCCCACTCGAACCGCGTCGGTCCAGGCTACCATGGTGACCACCGCCCCCATCCCCGAGACTCGGTCGTCTCGACGACGCACGAGGGGTTATGGCTCCTCGCGGTACGCCTGCCCGGCTCCGTACAGGGCCAGCCGCGCCCGAATCTGCTCGGCGAGTTCCGAACGTTCGGCAGAAACCGACAGATCCAGTGCCCGGCGGGCGGTGCTGACCGCCTCGGCAAACCGCCCCGCCTCGGCGTAAGCCGCCGCCAGCGTGTCCAGGATGTTCGGCCCCTCCCCCGTCAGTTCGCGCAGCACCTCCGCCACTCGAACCGCTTCATCCCCGTCACGCACCTGCGCAACCGGGGCCGTCGCCAGGAGCCAGGCGAGGTTGTTGGCCACCAAGACGCTGTCTCGCCGCAGGCGCAGCCCCTCGCGCAGGACCGCCCGCGCCTCATCCCATTG
>JAUWNF010000358.1 GCA_030612785.1 Phycisphaerales bacterium | reverse complement strand
CCTTCCCGATTTTGGCCTCCTCGTTGCAGGCCGGCACCAGCACGATGACGCGTTTGCCCTTGTACATCGCGCTATCCCGCCTCCACCAGAGTGTCGCCGCTCATCTTGAACCGCCGGGCGCACTGCGGGCAGTGCAGGGTGCCGTTCAGCGGCACGCCGCAGTAACAAGCCCAGCCCGCGATCCGCGTGGGGTTGCCCACCACCACCCGATGGTCGGGCACGTCGCGGGTCACCACCGCCCCGGCACCCACACTCGCGTAACGCCCGATGGTGAGTCCGCACAAAACGATCGCCCCCGCCCCAATGGTGGCGCCTCGGCGAACCGTGGTGGGCAAGAGCCAGTTTTCCTTGTGGGCATAGCGGGCGGCTACGGCCGCCATCCGCCGGCTGCGGGGGTAGTGGTCGTTGGTGAACATTACCCCCGGACCCACGAAGGCGTGGTCTTCGACGGTGACCCCCTCCCAGACCATGGCCTGATTCTTTACGGTGACTCCGTCTCCCAGTCGCGCCCCGCTCTCGATGAAAACGTGATCACAGATGTTGCAACGACGCCCGATAACCGCGCCGTCCATCACGTGCGCAAAGGCCCACACGCGCGTCCCTTCGCCAACGGTCGTCGACTCGCAGACGGCGGTCGGATGGACGAACACGCTCGTGTCAAGCACATCCGGCATACTTCACCTCGGCGCGTCCGGGGGAGTCCCACCTCCACCGGAGGCGTTGCCACACCGATCTATCGGCACAGTCGCTAGAGTTATCGGTACTTTTTGAACCCCACTTTTACCGGGAGCGCCAAAATCCAATCCAGACCTCGCCTAACCGGCTCTAGAACCGGTTCCCTACGCCTGATTCAAGGCTAAACCCGGGTTTCTCACCGCAGAGAGCGCCGCGGTGAGAGAACGAAGCTTAATGTCCGCTTTCCGCCTTCCGATAATCCGAGCAAGGACAGGAATGACCCATAACACGCGGGGAAGCGCAACGTGGCTCGTGAGCATGAGGTGCCCGAACGGACTCGCCCACCCCGGCGACCGGCGGACGCGGTGGACGTCCTGCTGATCAACCCGCCGTGGATCAACAAGCACGAGAGCATCTGGCACGGTATTAAAGGAGCCATGCCGCCGCTGGGCTTGCTGAGCATTGGGGCGTATGCGGAACAACAAGGACTGCGCGTGCGCGCGTTCGACCTGCACGTCGAACGCTGGGACATCGCGCAGTTCCGCGAGGCCCTGCGCTGGATCTCGCCCGCCTACGCGGGCATCAGCCTGATGACCGCCACCGCCATCGCCGGCAATCGCATTGCCCGGGTGGTGAAGGAAGTCCACCCCGACTGCACGGTGGTGGTCGGCGGCGTGCACGCCGAAGCCATGCCCACCGAGTGCCTGAAGAACGAGGCCATCGATGTAGTCGTGCGCGGAGACGGCGAGAAGACCTTCGCCCGCATCGCATCGGGTGAACCAATCGAGAACATCTCCGGCGTCAGCTACCGCCGGGGGTTCGAAGCGATGCACAACCCGCCCGCCGAAGTAATCATGAACCTCGACGAGCTACCCACGCCCGCGTACCACCTGGTGCCGATGGAAAAGTACTATCCTGCTATCGGCGCCTACCGCCGCCTGCCGGCGATCAATATGCTGATGACGCGCGGGTGCCCGGGCAAGTGCACTTTCTGCAACAGCGCGAATACCAGACTGCGGGCGCGGTCGGCCGATCGGGTCGTCGAGGAGATCGCCCACCTGCGCCGCACCTACGGGATCCGCGAAATCCAGTTCTACGACGACACCTTCACCATCATGAAGAAAAACGCCCTGCGCTTCTGCCGG
Organism: Phycisphaerales bacterium; assembly: GCA_030612785.1. Classification (GTDB taxonomy): domain Bacteria; phylum Planctomycetota; class Phycisphaerae; order UBA1845; family UBA1845; genus JAAEQG01. Next base: position 2,667 of record JAUWNF010000358.1, on the reverse strand, counting down.
CTGATGAAGGAGCGGCGACTGGGCGTCAGTTGGACCGCGTTCGTCCGCACCGATTGCTTCAATGAAGAAATGGCCCGGGCGCTCAAGGAGGGCGGGTGCCATCAGGTCATGTTCGGGGTGGAGAGCGGCGACGACCAGATCCTCGAGAACATCCGCAAACCCATCGACCGCGAGAAGACCCGCTGGGCCATCACTGAGGCCCAAAGGGTCGGCCTGGAAGTCCGCGCCACCTTCATGCTGGGCAGTCCCGGCGAGACCACCGACTCCATGCAACGCACCATCGACTACGCCCTCGAACTCGATCCCGACCTAGTCATCTTCAACATCACCACCCCCTATCCCGGAACCCAGATGTTCGACTGGGCCAGGCGAAACGGATACCTCAACACCGAGGACTGGGGCGACTACGAACTCAGCGGCGCCATCATGACCCCGCCCACCGTGACCCCGGAGCAGATCAACGAAGCCTACGCCCGCGCCCACCGGGTTTTCTACAATCGGCCGATCATGTTCTGGCGACGCCTCAAACGCGTGCGCAACGTGAGTCATCTGGTGGACGACGTCCACGCCTTCTTCTACATCGTCCTGCGACGCAAGATCGGTACGCGCGGGACGAGCCGTCGGGAGTGGATTCAGGCCAAGAAGGAAGACTTCTGGAACATTCCGCTACGAGACCCCGTCCTCGGCGACAGGCCTGTGCATACCTGCGACATTCACGAGTTGTCCGTCGAACCCCAGATCGCAGCCGAGTCAACTCCAGAAACGCCGCTCCCGGTTCTCGCCGCGGTTTGACCACGGATTGTGCTCGACTCGACGGCGCTCTGGCGCAGGTTATGGCACAACGTAGCCGCTGGAAACCCGGGTCATGCCCTGGGCGCCGGGCTGCACCACGGCGCCGGTGGGATACCAATAATCAATCCGGCGCGACCGCTGATCGTTGAGCAACTCTACGTGTCCGTCAAAGAACACCGCGTTGATCGCCCCCGGGTTGTCCCCGCAGGTGGTGTTGAGCTTCTTACGCCGGGTGCAATGCCGGTAAGACAACACCAGGTTCTGCCCCCTACTCGGCGAACCTCGGGCGACCGTCTCGCCGTCCCAGTTCACGCTCCGCACGTCCACGCCGTAGGCGGTGGACCCGCTCCACCACGCTCCGGAACTGGTAAAGGAGCCGAAGACGTCCGGAATCGGGCTCACGTCGTGATCCAAAATGCCGCTTTCGGTCAAATACCGGGTGCCGTCCGCGAGGAACACTTTCCGCGAGGGCGTTCCCACGTAATCCATGTGCGAAACGTAACGGTCGTACTGCGCTTCCCAATCGCTCGGCGTGGTCTTCGGCAGGACCGGGGTTGGCTGAGGATAGCCCTCCACCCAAGCGAGGTTCACCTTCGCGAAGTTCTTGCCCCAATACTGGAAGTGGGCTGGCATCAGGTAACTCGGGCCGGTCCACGACGCGTGCGTGAAGAAATCCGAGGCGTCGGGCACCTTGGAGCCGTCGAGCATGCCGAAGGCATCCGAGGGATACAGCACGGACTTGATCGGCTCCTGCGCAGGGCACTTAAACTTCTCAGTGACCAGCCGCAACCGTTCCGCACGGGTGCGGGGCAGGTCCATTTCCAGGTTGAAGATCGGGGTGGCCCAGTCGTGCGGTTGCACCGGGACACGTGGGTCGCGCAGACAGTCCGGATTACCCTGCATGACCAGCATCTTGGCCCGCAGTGCGGCGCCCGAGGTGTTCATCCCCGGAAGCCAACCCTCAAACTCCGCGGTGTAGTTGGTGAGCCCGGTGCCCAACCCCCGCAGTTGCGACGCACACACCGCCGCCTTGGCCTGATCCCGGGCGCCCGCCAGACTCGGCACCATGATCGAGAGCAACAGGGCAATGATCGCCACCACCACGAGCAGTTCAACTAACGTGAAGGCGGCCGCCCTCCGTCGATGCCCTGCTGCCCGGTGGCCGGGCGCGTCAAGGGGTCGTTCTGACGAGCAGCGTGTCTTCGTCCACATACCGATTCAACTCTCGAAGTTTCAGGAGCAAACCGCGGTAGCGCGCATCCGCGTACAGCCGCCCGTCGCGCTCCACACAGGGAAGCAAGGAGCGCTCATCGGTCTTGGGGTTTATGAGCGGTAGCGTGTCGATATCGTCCCGATCGACCGTGTAGGTCCGCCCCGTGGACACGCAGACGAAGTTGATGTCGCTGGTGAGTAGCGGCTGCCCCGCAGACCGGCAATAAAGAAATGCACCGACGACCACAACGAGAACCGCAGCGGAACCCCGCCGAACCCGCGTGCTGATTTCCCGGCCGAACACTTGCATCAAAGGCACCCCCGACTTGCGCACCAAGTTGTTCGGATAGGGTAATAGCCGCCGCGTGTTCCGCAAACCGCGATCGCGGATTCCTTACGCACCGACATTGCCGATGACGCCTATTTGTCACAGTATCACGTTGCCGACGCCGCTGCTGGTAAACCAGGCAGCGCGCGTTGTATCTCACCGTCAAGTTTTTTACTCGACGCCCGAGTTGAGCGGCGACGGCGGCGCGCGTTAGGAGTCGCGCAAAAACAAGTTAAACGATTCGGCTGCGATCTCCCGATAAGAGGATATGCCAAATACCGCAGTGGTGGAGTGGGTCAGAGAGAAATACTCTGCGTTGTCGGGAGTGTTGAATG
>JAUWNF010000164.1 GCA_030612785.1 Phycisphaerales bacterium | reverse complement strand
CTGGGCTATATTCCTTCGCCCGCTCCGCGGGCTGTTGGCGACGGTCCTGGTCCATACCACCCTTCGTTAAACACGAACGCGTAATGGAGGGGCACCCAGCAATCGTCAATCTCCAATCGTCAATCTCCAAATCCCCTTCGGTTGCGGCCAAGCGGCGAGGCTGCTCTAAGCTCTCAGCGCTCTTTGTGGTGAGAAATCCGGGCTAGTCGCAGATGCCTCCCGTGCAGCTATTGCTGCAGCAATCGTTGTCCGTGGTACAGGATCCTCCGGCCGGTGCGCAGGAAGCGGCGTGCCCGGTGGCCATCGCGGGAGCCGCGGTCAAGGTCAGCAGCACCGGCGTGATATAGGCCGTCTTCTTGCCCACATTGCCCAGGAACGACCGCCGCGTGGTGGTCACCGGGACCTCGACACGTTCGCCGCCTTCGATGGGGCCGGACGGAACACTTGGGTTTCTGTCGTCTTGCTGGTCCATCGCATTGTTCACCCCGATTGTCACAACCGCCGGTTTTCGCTGCCGCCCGTCCTCAGGCAGACATCTCCAACTCGTTCCCACCTCGACCGCGCCGCCGGCAATCGCATGCGTCCAGTCCGTAGTCGATCGTGATCTCTCCCCCAGCGTCGATCGTTTTGAGGGCGCGTAGTTGCGAACCGCACAACTCCGAGTTCGGCCGGCAGCAATGATTCAGGTATCTCAGGTTTCCCGCGAGTTGCCGCCGCCCTCGCGCGGGCACGCGCCCGGGTAGCGTGCAGGCGCTGTTCCGGTTCGGGCGGGCGGCACCGTCAGCGTGGGTGATCAGTTCACCGGTCGGTATGTTCCGCGTGGCAAAGATGCCCGCTCCCCGCATGGAACCCTCACGAATCTCGATTTTGACGCATCGGGCCCAAAGCCTGGGGATACGCCGCAACAGCGGACTGACGAGCCGCAGCGCGTGGGCCCAGGCGAGCCAGCCCCAGTGGCGGCGGCAGTACCACTCCGCCATGTGCCTCTGGTCCGGGACCAGCACCGCCCGCAGATAGGACAGCACAAACCACCACCCGGGCGTACATAGGGCATTGACGAGCACGTGGGCCACCGGGTGCTCCGCGTCGCGCGGCGCCTCGCGCAGGGCAAGACGATCACGCCAGCCGATGTGCTCCTCCTCCAAACGCTCGTGAACTTCCGGCGGACAAACCTCTCCGAAGTCCTGTTCCGCGCGCTCGAGTGCCTGGCGAGCCGGTAGCGTCAGACCCCAAGCGCTCACGTTCGCGAGGAACCGCTCCCAATCGCTCCGTTCCCGCCAGACATCCGTCCACCGCTTGAGGTCTTGCAGCCACATCGGGCGTGTGTTCGCGTGGATCGCGGAATGCGCGGCGAGATGAATGAGCATACCTTCCACCGATGGAACAAGTACTTCGCCCCGCCCCACGGACACCACCTCCGCCCCCTGCCAGAAGGCTTCGCGCGGGACCCGGCGTGCGTAGCGCAGCGGGCGAAACGGGCGGACGTGCAGGTCGATACGCAGGGGAAACGCACGCCCGGCGACAAACTCCGTCTCGTAGTGGAACCGCGGGAAGAAACCCTCCCTTACCAGCGGCCGACCTCGGCGGCATCCAAGCTCTTCGAGCATGGTGACGGCCGCCTTGACGTGCTCCGGCCTGATCATCACATCGATATCGGCCATCGGCCTCTCGTCCGGCCCATCGAGGACGGTGAGATTGAGCGCCGCCCCCTTCAGCACCATCAGCGGGATGCCCGCCCGGTTGAACCTCACCGCAACTCGCTCCAGCAACCGCAGCATGCAGACGTTGGCGGTTTGGGTGCGCAGACCGTCTGCGGGGTTGCTCGCGTTCGAGAGTAGTGAAGCCATCGGTGCCATCATGGTGTCCGCAACCATGGCCTTTGTTCGCCGGATTTGCGCAGCACGATTCCACCACCCACCGGCGCAGGCGCGGCGCACGTCTTCTTAGAGTTATCGGGCTTCTGAAACCGCGAGTTGCGGTAATTCCGCTGAACGTACGCGGGCGGCGAAAACGGGCGGCGGGCTCCGCAGTCAACGACCCTGGTCAGCCCGCGCGGACGCTCAGACAGGGTTAGCCGGCTTGGCCTTCGAGGTCTTTCGCGCGTTGCGGTACGCTGGCGAAGAGCTTTTCGCCCTCCTCGCAGAGTTCCACGTTGCGTCTGGCCATCACCAGCCGGGCCGTCTCCATCAGCCGCCGGGGATCACCCTGCGACATCCCCTCTTCGGTGAGCCAGGCAAACGAGGGCACGTACTGGGGCACGATGGAGGAGGTGAAGACATTGGCGGCGAAGCCGATCGACGCTCCGGTCGGGATGATTTGATTGATACCGATCTTGGTGTGATCGCCGATGACGGCCCCAAGGAAGCGCTGTCCGGTATCGATCTCCTCCCGCCCGATCCGCATCTTGACTGGACCATAGGTGTTCTTCAGGTCGGAGTTGGCCGTGCCCGCCCCCAGGTTGATCCAGGAACCCAGATAGGAGCGGCCGAGGAAACCGCCGTACGGCTTGTTGGAGTAGCCGCACATGATCGTGGCATCGATCTCACCGCCCACTTTACAGAATGGGCCGATGCTGGTGCCCCCGTAGATGTGGGTGTGGGGCTTTACCAGCGTCCCGGGGCCGATGTAAGCGGGTCCCTGGATGGTCACGTGCGGTCCGATAGTTGCATTGTAGCTGATATGTATCGGGCCGCTCTCGGCGTCGAGGAAGGCCATCGGCTTGACCGTTGCCCCGTGACCGACACTCACCCGGGCGATGTCCACGATGACCGCCGTATGGCTGATCGTCCCCTCGATCCCGTGCGAACCGGACAGCCAGTCGTCCTCCAACGCCTCGAGGTTATTCACGATCAGGTCCCAGGGATACTTGACCAGAAGGGCGTCGACCTCCTCCCGGGGCACGTCGCGCAGTATCTCGCTGGTGCGCTCGGCGTCCAGCATCACCTCCGGCCCCAACCGCCGGGCGAGTTGATCGTCACAGGCGATGTACACGACAGCCCCATCCTTGATCCCGACAAAGGGAGCGGGTCGGAACTCGATGGCCCTTTTCACCAACCAGCGTCCATTCACCAGTACCGTCCCGGACTCCGCAGGGGAGTTCACCGGCACCTGACAGTGTTGAGCGGTGCGCGCGGCAATCCAATCCCGTGTCCATAGTCCGGCGATGTGCTGCTTGAAATAATGGGCGGTGCGATCCATCAGCATTCGACGCCCACAGAGCAGCTCAGATACGCTTCGCCAGTAGATCAGCGGCCAAAAGCCCCTGAACAGGTGATCCTCGAACAGGTAGATTCGTGCCATAACCTACGCACTATACACCCGTGCGTGCCGGACGCCAATGGCGGGCGGCTGTCGCCACCGGCACCCAACATACGCTGGAAATCGATCAGGCGGCGGGCTAAACCCCGGCTCCTATCGGAGCCCATCGACGGGTCAAGACCGCGCGTACCAACCATTCAGACAAGCGAAATGGTTATCACTTGTCCGTTCAACGACGGGGACACAGGCCGCCGCACCGTGTTACAATGTTAGCATTATTCCATAGCGGCGCGCCGAAGGGCTTTGCGCGATTTGCGCCGCTTCTTTTCGGAAGGCTTCTCGTAGTAGCTCGTTCGCTTCATGTCCCGCGTGAGGCCCTCACGCTGGCACAGACGCTTGAAACGCTTGAGCATCTGCTGAACGGATTCCATTCCCCGGGGTTTGATCTTGACCACAATACCTCCGATTCTGTCTTCGTAACCTCAGACGCGCTTAACCTCCGCTCGCATTTTACGCGCCCGACACCGCGAATGACGCTCAACATCCCACCGCCCTCTCAGCCGAGGGCTGAACCCCATATGCTAACACAACATCAGGAACGGTGAAAGCCCACTTTCGTCGCCCCCTCCAAGTAGACCGCGCTCCTACCCACTCCGTGGTCGATATTCCCCTGTCGAGACGAAGCCGTTACAGTCGCGGCGGCCTACGATACGTACAACAAATTGAAGAAACGCCCATCGGCTTCGTCCTCCCTGCGGAGAGACCCAAACCCCGGACGGGGTGCACGGCTTCCAGCGGAGTGCAGGAACCGCCCAATATGGGTCGGTAATACGTTACGATGGGTAACTAATCTTCTGTTTTATCCCGTGCCTTCCGAGACCTGGCCTCGGAGAGCACACCAGAACGACTGTCTCACGGTTTCGAGATCGCTTCCGAATGAGTCTTGCGGCGGTCTCCTCAGCGAAAGGAACCTGGCCATGAACAAACTGGCGATAGTAGCACTCGCGTGGATCACGGCTTGTCCGGGGGTAGTATCTGCGGAAAGGAGCCGCGGACTTCAGGCCGCGCGGGCTGAAGCCCGCGGCTCGTTGCACGCGCTGGCGGCGATGCCGATCAAGGAAGTCACCGTCTTTAAGGACGGGCATGCGTTCGTTCTGCACGAGGGCACCGTGCCGACGAACGAAGCAGGCAGCGTGGTGATGGACTACCTGCCCGCCCCGGTCCTGGGGACCTTTTGGCCGTTCTCATCCGACCCGAACGTCCGGCTCAACGCGGTGGTGAGCGGTCGGCGTAGCATCACCATCGAGCGGACGGCCCTAAACCTGCGCGAACTGCTGGAGGCCAACCTCGGTGCCCAGGTGCGGATCACCGAGACCAGCCGTCTGCAATACCCGGCCACCATCGTCGCCATTCCCACCCGCAGCAGCGCGGAACTCCGCGAGACCAGCCCGCCAAATTCGGAAGCTCGACTGCCCGAGAAGGGCGACACTATTCTGCTGAAGACCGGGGAGGGCATCAAGGTCGTGCCCATTGGATGCATCGCCGACGTTACCTTCCTCGACCCACCCCGGCCCCGCGTGGCCAACGAGGAGTTCCGCGATCTGCTGACGCTGCATCTGGACTGGGGCGGGCGGCCTCCGGCCCCCACTGCCGATGTGGGCATGATGTACCTGCAAAAGGGGATCCGCTGGATACCGCACTACAAGATCGTCCCCGACGGCGAAGGACACGCCGTGGTCAGCCTGCAAGCCACGCTGATCAACGAACTCGCCGACCTGCACGACGTCACCGCCAACCTGGTTATCGGCGTTCCATCATTCGCGTTCAGGGACATGCTCGATCCGATCGGCGTGCAGCAGACCTTGGCCCAGTTGTCGCCGCACTTCCAGAGCGGCTCGCAAACCCGTTACGGGCTTTCCAACGCGATCATGTCACAAACACAAAGCGTCCGCATGCTCGATGTGATGCCGCCCGTCTCCGCGGCTCGCGCCAACCTGGGCCCCGAAGTCGGTGACGCGCGCGAGCACGAGGATTTGTTCGTGTTCACCGTCAAGCACCTCACGCTCAAGCGCGGCGAGCGCATGGTCTTGCCCGTCGTCGAGTGCGTCCTTGAGTACCGCGACGTCTTCACGCTGGACATCCCCTTCGCTCCCCCGCCCGAGGTCCGCTGGAACTTCAACAACCAGCAGCAGACCGAGCTGGCCCGACTCCTCCGCAAACCGAAGGTCATGCACAAGCTCCGCCTGACCAACGGTGGTGAGTTCCCGCTGACCACCGCGCCCGCCTTGATCGTCCGCGATGGCCAGGTATTGGGGCAGGGCATGATGACCTACACCGCGGTCAACGCCACCACGGACCTTGAAATCACCCTGGCCGTGGACATCCAGGTGACCAAGACCGACGCCGAAACCCGGCGAACCCCGGACGCGGCCAAATGGAACGGCAACAGCTATACCCGGGTGGATCTGGGCGGCACGATTGCCCTGACCAACCATCGTAGCCGTGCCGTCGATCTGGAGGTGACCCGTTACGTCCTGGGACGAGTCGGGTCGGCCGACCACGACGGGGTGGCCCGGCAGATTAACGTGTTCGAGGACGAGGGTTGGGCGGCCCGGGGCATCTATCCATCCTGGTGGAACTGGTACGGCTGGCCAAACTGGTGGTATCACTTCAACGGGCAAGGTTTGATCACCTGGAAGTTCACTCTGAACGCCGGCGATACTATCGATCTGGCCTACGACTGGCACTACTTCTGGCGATAGTGCTGTTTCCAGCACGATGGTCTCGTAACGGCCTGCGTCTCGCAGGCCGGTCGGCCGGCGGGGACGCCGACCGCTACAAACGCCGCGAAACTCTCGAAGCTGAAACGGCACTGGAGCGGGTTCCAAAACTCACCAAGCCGGGAGCTTGAGCCCGGACGGGCGTCACACCGAAACGTACTATGCCACTTCCTGCGATATCTCCAAAGGCGGTGTCGGCTTCCGAATGCGAGAACCGCTCCCCCCATTTACCCCAGTTCGCATCTGTCGGGCCGGTGAGATGGTCGGCATGTCGGCAAGGACGCTGAGCAACACACAGACGCTGACCGGTTTCATCATCGGTGCCGAGTTCCGCTTCGAGCAGGAAACCGCGGCCGAACAGCGCGTGGCCAAGACGGGGTAGCCTCCAGAGCCGTTTGAACCACCCGTGCTTGAGCGACGAAGGTGCGTCCACGACGCGCGCACGACGCGAGTATCAGGCGAATCGTGTACGGCCTGATGCTCTGCTACAGCCAGAAACATGCAGGCCGCGTGTGTTCAAGCATCGGCTCGCCTGAGCACGTTTCGGACCGTCAGCCAACCGTTTGATTCCTATTGCCAAGATACTGCATCCCTAACCTCCGACCCGCACTCCCAGCATTTTTGAGGGTGGTTCCGAGAAAACGGGGCGCTTCAGAAGCCTACGCAGCCCTCACTTGCCCGAGGCGGCAGGTTGCGCCGGAGAACGTTGCCCCGGGCCGAGGGGCGTGCATATAGTCGGTTGACGGCGCGACATAGCGAACAGGTCCCAGGAGACCGCGTAGGAGGGAGAGAGATGACCGAGCAGCAGTTCAACCAGCAACTGGACCAGATTCTGGGGAAGATCGAGAACCTGCCCGACGCCCAGCGCAAGGCGATCATGGCGATGGCGGAGGACACTCGCAAGCAGGACCAAGCCATCCGCGCCGAAATGGCCCGGACCCGCGACGCACTGGATGACTGGCGCTTGCTTCAGAAATACCGCATCTTCGATGCCGAGGCCCGTCTTCGCGAGGAGCAGGCGGGGCGCCCCAACCCAGAGGATAGGTGCTGACCGGCGTTTTTCAAACCGCGGAGGTCGTTCCCCACCCCGAGGCGGGCATTGCTCGCCAACGGGATGGGCCACCCGCTCAGAGGATGGGTGCTGACTTCACGCTTGCTGGGACATGACGCATCTCACCTAGTAATCGCTGCTGTCCAGCGGGTCGGTGCCGGCGT
>JAUWNF010000189.1 GCA_030612785.1 Phycisphaerales bacterium | reverse complement strand
CGTCGCCGTGGCGCGTCTGGCTGGTGCCAGATGGCCTTGGCCCCGAAATGCGCCAGAGAAGGCTTAGAGTAGTCGGTATAGTCCGAGTTTCACGAATACCAACGAGGTCGAGGCACCATCGGACCTGGACAAAACGCCGGGCTCGAGTGTGTCGCGGACCGCTCTGATCTTGCGGTGTGCCCTCGGACCTTGTGCCCGTAGAGTGTCTCGATTCGTTGGCGACCCCGCAAGAAACCGAGTCTCTCAGATTACGCGGGGGTGCAACAAACATCGCACCCCAGGTCCAGGTTTTTTTGTCGAGCGTCCGTACAAAACCATGACTCAGCCGTACAACCCCTCCGGTGCATTGACACCGTGGGGGGAGAAACGTCCCGGACCCCTTCGCCGCCACCTTCGTCCATCCGGCCGACCGTTCCCGGTGGGCGACCGAGACCATTGCCTTCCCACGCCTCAAGGACATCCGGCCCAAGAACACCATCGCAGACGTCGGGCGGGGCTACCGCATCGTCGCGGGCCGCAACGTCCGTCTCCAAGCCTTGAAGATCCCCGCGCCCAACCGGGCCAGGAAGTGGGTGTTCACGACCTATGCCGACACGACCCAGGTAAAGTTCGTGCGGCTCGATTTTGACCGGCACGTGCCACGGGATTGCACCCCGCAAGAGCGCCGGGCGATCGACCGGCGATTCGCCGAGCAGATCGAGGCGTTCCAGAGTATCGGCATTCCGGCGGTGTGGACCACCTCTCCCGGCGACATCGTCAACGACGAGCACGTCCAGGGCCGCTACGCCTGGATCAAACTGGCCGAGCCCACCTCGGTGGCCGTGTTGCGGGATCTGATCGCCCGCTTCAAGGAGTTCCATTGTCTTGAGGAAATCGAGTTTTGCTGGGACACGCGGAATCACAACGTCCGGCTGCCGGGCCAGAAGTACGTCGAGTGCGCGGAGGGGGACTTCCGGGAGCAATGGACCCGGCTACCGGCCGTCAGCATCGACGCGCTGTTCGGCGAGTCCGAACGCTGGGAGGGCTGGCACCGCCGCGGGAAAGACCGGCAGCCGGTTGCCCCCAAACAGATCGAACACTGCAACGAGTCGGGATACCTTGAGTCGCTCCAGTCCATGCCCAACACCTTTGCGCGGGCCACACACGACCGGGTCTGCTCCCGGGCGGCGGCCAGGTTCGGCGGGGACCGTCGGTGCTTCGATTGGGCGGTCGAGGAGGCCGGGCAGCGCCTGGTGTCCATCTCGCCGGAGACGAGCCGCACGTGCAGCGACCCGAGAATGCTCGATGCGACGGTCCGACGCTGGATGAAATGGTACTTCGACACCTTCGACCCGGCTAAGGCCGGGCGGCCGGGCTCCGATCGTGACCGGCAGGACAAAAGCCGCTTCGCCCGGTTCAAGGGCATCGACGACGGGCTGTTCCTGCGGGCCATCAAGGACACGTCCTACAAGGTCAAGAGCATCTGCCTGCGGATGAAAAAGCTGATGGACCGCTACGACGGCCGGGTCAGCTTCAAGCTGATCTGGGGTGACAACGCCATCTGCGCTCGGCGGGAATGGGACCGGATCAGGGCGCTCGGGGTGTTCACCGTGATCGACGGACATGACCGCGGCACCCACAAGTGCAGGCAATGGGGTCTCGCTGACGGAATCATTCAGCTACTTGCAAGCATCAAGGCTGCAGCCCAAGGGGCTATGACCATTCTTCAAGGCACAACAACCAGAAACGTATGCGCACAGGGGGCGTTGAACGACCTTGACGGCGGGCTCACGAACAGCGCGGAGTGCCAGCCAGAGTCCTCCGCCGCGGAAATCTGTCCTGACCCAGTCAAAGCTGCCTTACCTCGACCCGAAAGTTGACGGGAGACGTGCGCGCGGGCGGCGATGGCGTACAGGATAGTTCGGCAGAACAGCAATGGCGAGAGGATCACGAATCTCCTGACCGCACGAGGGGTACCTGTGTGGCCGGGTCGACGGGGAAGGGGAGGCGGTCCTGCGTTGAATGCGGGGCTTCACCCTCCTGGTCCCGTCGAGCGATCAGCCTGGACGCGCCGTGCATGAAACGGTGGCATAACATCGTGCAGGGGGCGCAAACGGAGCGCACGGATCACGAGGCGATGCCACAGCTTGTCTGTGAAGGGGCCTGGCGTCGCCATGGCGCGTCTGGCTGGCGCAGGATGGCCTTTGGGGTACTCCGAAACGCGCCACAGAGGCTTAGAGCAGTGGGTATAATCCGAGTTGCACGAAAACCAACGAGGTCGAGACGCTGTCGAGCGTGGGCGAAGGACCAGGGGGCGATCACCCGCGAGTTCAACGTCCGGCCAAGCCCGATGGGCGCGCGACTTGGTGGGATCGTCGTTCCGAGGGATCACGTGCAGCGCTTCCCCGACGATTCGCCCTGACGTCCCGTGCGGGCCTGGAACGTTGCTGCTGGCGCTGGCGACGACGCCCCAAGCGTCGTAGAATGTCCCCATGTTAGAAGGAGTCGCAATCGCGATCGCGGGCGGCCTGCTGCTGGCCGCCTTGCTTGCCGTGTCCCGCCACGGTCAGAAACGGTTCCGAGCTTGGCGGGCGGATCACTCTCGGACCCGCGAGTTGTCGAACCGCGAGAAACGACGGCTCGCCGAGAGGGCGAAAGCGGTTTACGGTATCGACCTGAAGTGGGGGGACGGTGACCCTCACTGACCGGAGACCGACGGATGGAATTGGACGAGCTACGCCCGCAACTCCTGGAAATCCTGCAAGAGCAGCCCGATAGGTACTGGACAACATACTCTATCTGGCATCGCTTGCAGCAACGATACCCCGATTCGGCGCGGCGATTGGAGCAGGAGTACGGCGAGGGGGTCGGCGAAGGCGGTGGACATCAGTATCGTCCGACGTCGTACATATCCCTGAGTCTCGGGCAGGTTCCGCGTCTCGTGGACGGCACCCGCAAACTCCACGCCGTCGGCCTGTCGGTCCACGGCATCAATGCGTCGTTTGACGAGCTTGCCCTGTTTCGGTGGATCGGATGAACCGTTCCGGTGTATGGGCCTGAGGGACCAAGAATGGCCGCCGAGTCTACATCGTTTGACCAGATCCGTGACCGTCTGGACGCGGCGCACCGCACGAGCAAGCGCACCAAGGGGTACAAAGTCAAACGCGACCAGCTTGAAGAGCGGTTTCTTGACTGGCCAGCCGAGAAACGTCGGCAGGTGGGCGACTGGGCGCTTGACGAGAATAGGACGGCCGAAGAGCTCAGGGACTGGGTGAGCTCGGGCGGTGATCCGACAGACTCCTAGCACCGGGCCCTGTACTCTTGTTCCGTGGCAAGCATCCGATCGAAGACTCCGCGCATGCTCTGCCCTGCTGGCGCCGATTCTCGGCGTACTTTGGATCCGTCAGAAAGTCGCCTCTGAAGCGCTCGGTAGTTCGGGTCGCCTCAGTGGGCGACTGCCGTGATCGAGAAGGCGGTCGTGGAGCGGGACCATCTGGTGATCGTTGCGGCCCACGTGGCGAGCGGCGTCCGGTTTGTTTCGCCTGCAGCCTGAGGGGGCTCTGGCTAGCAGCGTGGACCGCGTGGAAATACGCGTGCGAACCGCCCCCAAAGTGCCCGTCCTGGGTATCGCCACGCCCGCTCGAACGGCCGCACGCAGCAGTGCGTCGGAGACGCCCCCATCATCCCACTGCATAGTTGCGTGCCAGATGGTTCACCGCTCGCAGCCGTTAGTTGGACGGCCTCCTACCGGTATGTTCCGCAGAACCGCTGAACAGTCGTTGCCTCTCACTCTTGATGAAAACAGCACGCATTGCCGCATGGCACCCGGTCGAAGGGCGCGATAGGTAGAACAGCCCGGAGATCGGATACCCGCCTTCCCTCAAGCAGTACAGCATTTCGTCAACGCCGGACTCCTGCACCATCCAACCCTGGCCCGTTTCCTTCAGTCCTGCGAGATTCTCCGTCGCTAAACTCAACTCATAACACTTCGACGAGTCTGGCTGTTTGAGCAGCACTCTTAGCATTGGGTCAAGAATGTAGTGCTCAACGCGCCTCTCGCTGTCCGACCAAAAGAGTCTACCGTCTAGGTAATAGTAGAACTCGTGCTCCAGTTGGTCATCAAGTTCGCGCCCTCCTTTCACCTCATTTCGTTTGCGCAAGTATTCCAAGATGCCGGCGGATATACTCCGGGCTTGCCGCGGGGGCCAATCCTCCTCCTTCAAAATCCGCGAAACCAGGAGGGCTCTGTTTTCTCTTGTTATGGTGATTGTAGGACTCAGCCCGAGTCCGATCTCTTTCAGGAATAAGTCGCTCCACCATCTCTCTCTGTCATTGAACGTCAGGGTCACTTCCGTTGAGATGTCCCGCACAAAGCCCTTGGATAGGTAGATGTATGTCGGAAAGCCCATGTCGTCGCCTCCTGTCACCGCGGCACGGCGGAGCCCATGGATCCCCTGCAGGGCGGCTGCATCCGAGTGCGCCGGACGCGCGGGCTGCCCTCGGGCCGCCCATATGATACAATGGGGCAGCGGAACAGGATACGGTTCGGACGATTCCATCGCCGGATCCGACGACCGCAGCTCGTTCCACTCTCCGTGGCGAGGTCCGCTCGGCAAGGGCCAGGCGACGGGTCGAGTCGGTGCCCCCATCCTTTTGTACCCCTGCGAAAAACGGAGATCACGATGACAACCAGAGCCCAACTTGTCCAACGTGCGCGCCGGGCGATCGAACGGGACGAGGCGTTCATCTACGACGTGGCGGCGGAGCACGGTCAGATCGTCGGGAATGTCCGAGGCATGCGCTGGTTCGTCAAGGCCGTGGCCAACTGGCTGATCGACAACACGGGGCGCTGGTCCAACCTGGAGTACGTCTGACATGGCAAATGAATACGCATCGACCACGGTGGAGCGAGACCCGTTCGCACGGGGGGAGTAAAGGCGATTCCCCATCCCCACCGGCGACGGGCGGGAGTCCTGCGACTGGTGCGGGCAAGCAACCAGGCGTCTCTACTCATACGTGTGGGAAAACGACGGAAGCTGGAAACGTGTTGTGCCCGACGAACACCGTTTCTGCAATGCCGGCTGTCGCAGATCTTACTACGGTGAGTAAGCTCCGGCACCAACGCGTTCGTTCGTGAAGGGGCGTCTCCCGCGATGCAAACCGGACCGGATCGACGACCATCGAGCATCTGCGCGTGGGTCTTGTTGCCCAGCTTGGCCCGCGTTCACTGGGGGGCGGGTCCCGTTGATCGAGCGGGTCTCCGCCCTTCTTCTTGGTGGCACACCGTGAGCACGCAGACCAACTGGACGCGCTCCGCCTCGGCCAAGCCCGCACCCAGGACTCGGGGAGGGACGAGGGCGGTCTGCCCGGCATGTGCGGCAGGACCAGTTTGGTTTCGTGTCGCTCAGATTTATCTATCACCCGAGCCGCCAAGCAGTTGCATGGTTCAGAGAACACGATCTTTGAGATTTCTCCGAAAACGGCCATTTTTCTGCCGGGATCTCCTGAAAAACGGTGTATAAGATTCAAAAACGTCTGAGAAACGCCTGAACATGTGAGTGAGGTTCAAGGGTCAGGGACAACAGTCTAAGCCCCGAAATGTTTCGGATCTTAAGTATCCTAGCGCGTCTAAGTCACGAGTAGACATCAGTTCTTCTCCCGTCATGCCAATAAGTGTGGAGAAGGCTTAGGTAGTAATACATAGAGCAAAACTTAATCACTTAGTACGCCGTCGCCGGTGAAGCGCGCTCCAGCGGTGGAATGCCCGTCGAGCGGGCCGGAAACTGAGGTTTCGAGCCCGATTTTTTTCGATCAGCCCGTACAGAAGCTCCACTCGTCCGTACAACCCTACCAGCGATCGAGTTTCTCAAGCCCACCGGGGGGAGCGGTGTGGTCGTGAGGTGACTTTCGGCGCGAAACGACGCCGGACACTCTCGAATGCGACACGGGGGCTCTGAGCAGTGGGTGTAGTTCAAGTTCCACGAAAACAAAGGGGGGAGATGGGGCCATGGACCAATCAGCGATCATCGCCATAGCGAGTCGGGCCTATTCGGAAGGCACGGTGCAAGCGCACTTCGACGAACCCGGTCGATGGAAGTGCGACATACTGGGGAAGTACATCGTCGAGGACCTGCAAGATGCCTACGATCCCGACGAAAGTGACCAGGTGCAGTTGTGGGAGGCGGTGCGGGCCATGCGACGGGCCAGGGACGTGCTGAATCGTCTGATCACCGCACTGGAGGACGAGACCGAACTGCTGCAAGGTATGCCGTTTTCCTGACACACGTATCTCGATCAGACCATACAAAAACGCAACTCGTCCGTAGAACCTTACAGGGAATCGAGTTCCTCAGGCCAACAAGAGAGGAAGGTGTGGCCATGAAACTGTCGGAGATCATCGCCATAGCCGACCGGGCGTATCCGGACGGTCTGGTGCAGGCGCACTTCGAGAACCCGGATGGACAGCACGGCGACACCCTGGCGGAGTTCATCGCCCTCGAACTGAAAGACGTCTATGACGCCGACGCCGGCGATGAGGATCAGTGGTCGGAGGCGGCGCGGGTTATTCGACGGGCCAGGGACGAACTGGACCGGGTGCTCGCCGCACTGGAGGAGACAACCGAATGACGGTGCTGATCGATACGCACGTCGCCCGGCTGATGACCGGGTGCGAGCAGGCGGTTGCCGAGACGTACA
>JAUWNF010000023.1 GCA_030612785.1 Phycisphaerales bacterium | reverse complement strand
TTGGGCTGCAAGTTTATGATCTCCGCGACTCCTTCTCGCGCAAAAATGTGGTGATCGCCCCGAACCCGTTCATCGAAGCCCAGGGTCTTCAGGAGCCCGCGCAAATCGCGGAACCGTATGGTGCGATCCGACGTGCCCCGTCCCACTCGGTCCAGCGTCTTCTGGTGCTTTGCCATCGGGGGCCTATCACCCTTTCATGCCTGGCAACTGATAGTAAACGATTGCCCTGGGCGGTTCAAACGCGCGACGGGGCACGGTTCCCGGGCTCGCGGCATCCCGAAGCCCTCGGGTGAAGAAAGGGGTACAGCGTTTCTTGACTTTCACGTGTCATACGGGCGAAGAAACGGGCTGCGTTCTCTTTTCCATTCTCATCGGGACCACGGCTCCGTCATTTCAGTTATCTTGGTATACGTCCA
Source organism: Phycisphaerales bacterium (assembly GCA_030612785.1). Taxonomy (GTDB): domain Bacteria; phylum Planctomycetota; class Phycisphaerae; order UBA1845; family UBA1845; genus JAAEQG01. The sequence continues at coordinate 14,250 of JAUWNF010000023.1, read as the reverse complement.
CGGTGTACTCACCGAAGGTCTCGCCGTACTCGAAAATGATGGTGGCCCCGCAGTCGAACTGGTAACCGGCCTGCAGAAACCGGGCCGGCCCATTCCCCAGCAGCGTGCCCAGATCGGCGTCCAGGAACTCCCCGCCCGCTGTGCCCACCACCAGCTCCGCTGAGCAGGGCACCTCGATCGAGTCCAAAGTCCCCGGACCGATGATGCCGGTCCCACCGACACCAATCCCCGACTGCCGCAAGTTGTCGGGCACCAGCAGGCCCTCGGGCAATGGCTCGACCGGTTCGTCGGTGAAGTAGAACTGCGTGTCGACCGCGGTGCTGGCGAGGTTGCGGAACTCGATCTGCACCTCGTCCATGGCGGGCTGGCTGGGCGACGCAGGTGGTTCCGGGCCGGTGTCGTCTTCCTCGACCCAGCCGCCCGAGGGCGCGGCACAGCCCACACAAATGATTGTAAAACAAGAAGTTACAAAGAATGCCCTCCGTCCCAGACTGCGTACCACATGTGTTCTCATGACCGCGTACCTCGCACTAGAATGATGCTCGAATTCCCGCCGGGAAACTCGTCGTTTCATTGACCACTCACGTCAGGAGACTGTACCGCAGGGATGGGTGGGTGCTCAAGTCTTTTTCTTACCGAGGGTTGCGTTTTTCGGCGAACTCCTGTCCCGCGGGGGTTCTCGATTGACAGGTGTAGGGCAGAACCTATACTCTTGCATGTCGCAGTAGTTGGGGCGGGCGTAAGAATGTGCCCGCGCCTGGAAAGTGGGGTGTGCGCCTATGGCATCGGTTCAACTCGAACGGGTGACCAAGATATATCGGGGCGCTCACGGCTATGTGAAAGCCGTGGATCAGGTCAGTCTCGATATCCACGACCAGGAATTCGTCGTGCTGGTCGGGCCGTCGGGATGCGGCAAGAGCACCACCCTGCGAATGGTCGCCGGCTTGGAGGAGGTCACCGAAGGCACCGTCCGGATCGGCGATCGGACGGTGAACGACGTGGCCCCCAAGGACCGCAACATCGCGATGGTGTTTCAAAATTACGCGTTGTATCCGCACATGAGCGCGTACAAGAACATGGCCTTTGGGCTGAAGATGCGGCGGGTTCCGAAGCACGAAATCGACCGGAAGGTGCGTGAGGCGGCCCGCCTGCTGGGTATCGAGCATCTGCTGAACCGCAAGCCGAAGGAATTGTCGGGAGGCGAGCGGCAGCGAGTGGCGCTGGGTCGGGCGATTGTCCGCGACCCGCAGGCTTTCTTGTTCGACGAGCCGCTGTCGAATCTGGACGCCCGCCTTCGCGTCTCCATGCGTGCGGAACTGAAGAAGCTACACCGCCAGTTGCGGACGACGACGGTCTACGTGACGCACGACCAGGAAGAGGCGATGACGCTGGGCGATCGCATTGCGGTGATGCGCGACGGGGTGGTTCAGCAATACGCCCCACCGTTGGAGGTTTATGCCCGGCCTGCGGACCGGTTTGTTGCTGGTTTTGTGGGCACGCCGCCGATGAATTTTATTCCCGGCCGTTTGGTAACCGCCGAGGGTGCGAGGTTTCTTGACGTGGGGATCGGCCGAATCCGGCTTGCCGACAGGTTCGCGCAGGTGACCGGTACGGAGTTTGTTCTGGGAATACGTCCCGAAAACCTGTCATTTGAGGACGTGCCGTCGGGTGGAGGAGATAGCTCGGAGCGGTCGTTGGCGATGCGCTGCGGGGTAGTCGAACCGCTCGGGGCGGACAAGGACGTGTACCTGGAGGGTGCCGACGGTATCCGAATGGTCGCGCGTATTCCCGCGGACGTCGAGGTACAGGAGAACTCCGAGACCCGGGTGTATCTCGACCTGGACCGGCTGCACCTTTTCGAACCTGGAGAGGCGGGAGTGAACGTCGGCCTGAATGGACACGGAGCCCAATGCCGTGCCAACTGAACGGTGGGGGGAACGAGTCGTCACCGCGAGAAACGTTGGGTGGTGGCGCAGCAGAGGAGTATCTGTGATGCGCTAGGGATGGCCTGACGATTCCTGGTTTGCGTCGGCAGTGGGTTCCTCCGGGAGTTGGCCCACTTTTTGTTTGGTCGGCGAGGCGGCGCGCCGGATGGTGGTCAGAGAGTCTCGACGTCGCAGGCGAACGCCGAGGTTTTCGTCTGGGTGACATAATGAGAAACAGGTGCTTCAGCGATGATGAATAGCGTGGAGTTCTTGCGGATCGTGGATTCGATCTGCCGGGACAAGAACATCGACAAGGAGATGGTGTTCATCGATCTGGAGGCGGCCATGAGCTCCGCAGTTCGCAAGGCGTATATGCAGGCGGAGGAGGTCGAAGTGACGATCGATCGCTCCAACGGCGTGATCACGGCGACGCGCGACGGTGAGGCGGTTGACATGCGCATGCTGGGGCGGATCGCGGCCCAGACGGCCAAACAGGTGATGATCCAGAAGATCCGCGAAGCGGAGCGCGGCAGCATCTTCGACGAGTATTCTCAACGGGTCGGCACCATCGTGACCGGTACGGTTTTGCGTTTCGAGGGCAGCAGCCTCATTGTCAACTTGGGGCGTGCGGAGGGCATCCTGCCGCGCAGTGAGCAGATTCCCGGCGAGTCGCACCATCCTGGTGAACGAATCCGGGCGATGATCCTGGACGTGCGTGAGGCACCGCATCAGGTGAAGATCGTACTGACCCGAACCCATCCGGACTACATCCGAAGGTTGTTTGAGCTGGAGGTTCCGGAAGTGGGCGAGCGGACCATCGAGATCCGCGCCCTGGCCCGGGAAGCCGGCTACCGCACCAAGGTGGCGGTCAGCTCCCTGGACATGAAGGTGGACGCCGTAGGTGCGTGCGTGGGAGTCCGAGGCAGCCGCATCCGCAATATCGTGGACGAATTGGGCGGCGAGAAGATCGACATCGTTCGGTGGAACGAATCTTCCCAAGTGCTCATTTCCAACTCGCTCAAGCCGGCCGAGATTCAGGAAACGGCGCTGTGCTTTGAATTGGGGCGGGCCACCGTGGTCGTGGTGGAGGACCAGCTTTCGCTGGCCATCGGAAAGCGCGGGCAGAACGTGCGTTTGGCGGCCCGGTTGACCGGGTGGGACCTCGATATCCTCACGCCGGCGGAATATGACAGAGGCCTCGATGAAATGGAAAAGTCCCTCAAGGCCATCGAAGGCGTCGATGACGTGCTACTCGACAAGCTTTTGGCGATGGGCATGATCTCGTTGAGCGACGTGGAAGAAGTCGGCGTCGAGCCGCTGGTCAAACACCTGGAGATAGCGGAGGAACTCGGCGAACGAATCGTGGCAACGGCCGCCGAGGAGGCCAAACGACTCGCCGCCGAAGCCGCGGAAGCCAAGGCCGCCGAAGCCGCGGAGGCCAAGCGACTCGCCGCTGAAGCCGAGGAGGCCAAGGCCGCGGAAGCGGCGGAGGACGAAGGGGAGGAGGCCGCCTCTGAGTCCGTCGATACTGAAGCTGACGTCGGGGACATTCCCGTCCGGGTGGGCGATCCACTTGCCCCGGGTTCTCTGGTGGGGGCGACCGCGGGCGATTTGGGGACGGACGATTCGCCCGCTGGGGAACCCGCGCTGACCGAAGACCCCATGCTTTCGGTTCCCCAGGTTGCCGCGGAAGAGTCCGAGAGCAAGGAGAGCTGCGGCGATGGGTAGTAGTAGAGGGTCTTACGGCTAGGGAGGTTGCGTTTGTCCGAGAGAATGCGCGTTCACATGCTGGCTAAGCAATTGAACGTCACCAGCAAGGTGGTTCTCGAGAAGTGTCGGGCCGAGGGCCTGCCCATCAAGAACCACATGAGTACGCTGAGTGCCGGCCTGGAAGCCACCATTCGCGAGTGGTTCAGTGAGGGCGCGCACGCCATGACGGTCGAAACCGCCAAGCGGATTGACCTGAAAAAAGTGCGCCTCAAGCCCAAGCGTAAGCCTGTTGCCCGAACGCCCAAGCAGGCCGCGAAGACCGAAGCGGAGGCCGCCAAACCCGCCCTTGCCGGTGAAGCCCCCGTTGAATTGGTGGCCCAGGCCGTTCCCCCAGAAGCAGCCGCCTCTGCCGAAGTTGGGGTGGCCGTCGCCGAGGCGCCCTCCAAACTCGAGCAGGAAACTGCGCTGGTCGCCGAGGAAGTAGTGCCCACGCCGGTCGCAGAAGCGCCGGTCGTTGGTGAGCCTTCCGCGCCGGCGCCGCCGGAGACTGCGGAGGTCACCGAGGAAGCAGTTACCGAAGCGGAGCCAACGGAAGAACCGGCGCCACGCGTGGCGGCAAAGGCGCCCGAGCCTCCTCCTCCGGAGTCGATCAAGCCTGCCGGACCGCAGAACGTCCCGGCGCCTGCCAAGCTCAGCGGTCCCCGGGTGGTGCGCTACGAGCCGGTGGAGCAGGACATCATCTTTCGCCCGCATCGCTCGGGCAGTCCTCGCCGCCGCCCCGCGGCGGCGGTGTCCCCGGTGACGGAGCAACCGCCGCCCACTGGCGAACGGCGTCGGGGTCGAGGGCGGGGAGTGGAGGCCAAAGGCCCGGTCCGCGGTCCCAGCGTGCGACGCCATGGACAGCGCGGTTCGGACGCGGGTGATCGGCTGAAAGAGTGGCGCGACCGGGACATAGCCGAGTTCCGCGAACGCCTGCACGGAGCCACCGGACGCCGAATTCAGTCCCACCGTCTGGAGACCAAGACGCGTGGCGGAGCGCCGGCGGCCGTGCCCATCACCAAAGCGGAGGTCTCCGAGCCGATCGTCATTAAGGACTTCTGCTCCGCGATCGGCGTGCCGTTTGTGCGTTTCGCGGGTGTGTTGAGACGCGAGCACAATGTGCTTCCCAACATTAACGGTACGCTGACCAAGGAGGTAGCGGAGTTGATAGCGCTCGAGTTCGGGATCGAGTTGATCGTCAAGGAGGCCAAAACTTCGCTGGACCTCCTGGTCGAAGAGTACGCCGCCCGGGAGCGCAAGCACCTGGCCCCACGTCCACCGGTGATCACCATGCTGGGGCACGTCGATCACGGCAAGACAAGCCTGTTGGACACCATTCGGCGTACCGGTGTGGTGCAAGAAGAGGACGGCGGCATCACCCAGCACTTGGGCTCCTACCACTTGGTGCGCGGGGACCTGGCCGTCACTTTCCTGGACACCCCGGGCCACGCGGCGTTCACCGCCATGCGAGCGCGTGGGGCGCAGATGACCGATATCGTGGTCCTGGTGGTGGCCGCCGATGACGGGGTGATGGCACAAACCGTCGAAGCCATCAGTCATGCCAAGGCCGCCGAGGTGCCCATCGTGGTGGCGCTCAATAAGTGCGACCTGGGCGACGCGAACGACAACATGATCTACGGGCAACTGGCCGCGCATGAGCTGAGCCCGACCCAATGGGGCGGCCAGACAGACGTGATCAAGACCTCCGCGCTCACCGGGGAGGGGATCGACAACCTGGTGCAGCACCTTGCGGACCTGGCGGAGGTTATGGAATTCAAAGCCGACCCGACCACCGAGGCGACCGGCATGGTGATCGAAGCCGAGACCAAAGAGGGTGTGGGACCGGTGGCTACGGTGTTGGTGCAGGAGGGGGCCCTGCGCGTCGGCGAGGCCATCGTGTGCGGGGGCGCGTTCGGCAAGGTGCGCGCGCTGGTGGATGACGCCGGCCGGCGCATCAAGCAAGCCACCCCATCCATCCCGGTCGAGGTGTGGGGACTGGACGACGTTCCCGAGGCGGGTGATAAGTTCTACGTGGTCGAGAACCTGCAGCGTGCCGGGCAGATCGCCAACGAAACCAAACAAAAGCGTGTACAGGAAAACCGTACCACCCGCGCCAAGGCTCGCAGCCTGGAGGACTTGTTCAAGGAGCGCGCGGCTGGCAGCGTGCCCGAGTTGAACCTGATCATCAAGGCGGACGTGTCCGGGTCGGCCAGCGCCCTGCGGGATACCCTGAAGGAGATTCCCTCCGACGAGGTCTCGCTGGCCATCCGCCACTGCGGGGTGGGCGGTGTCACCGACAGCGATGTGCTTCTGGCGGACGCGTGCGACGGAATCATCATCGGTTTTCGCGTGGTCCCCAGCCTGGGAGCGCGGCGCCTGGCGGAGGAGAAAGGGGTCGACATCCGTCGCTACAAAGTCATCTATGAAGTAAGCGACGACATCCGGAACGCGATGGAGGGGTTGCTCGAACCGGAGAAGAAGGTCGAGCCGCGCGCCACCGCCGAGGTCCGCGACGTCTTCAGAATCAGTAAGATCGGCGTGGTGGCTGGCTGCCACGTCACCGACGGGGTGGTCAGTCGCAACCACTTGGCCCGGCTCATCCGGGACGGCGTGGTCATTCGCGAGGGCTGCAAACTGTCTTCACTGCGTCGCTTCAAGGATGACGTGCGTGAAGTGCGCTCGGGGATGGAGTGTGGAATTCGCCTGGAGAATTTCGAGGACGTCAAGTCGGGCGACGTGATCGAGAGCTACGAGATCATCGATGTACCGCGCAAGCTCAAGAGTTCGTAATCGGGTGCTGAGGCGAGCATGATCGAGTTCAAGGGAGAGTGCGGCCACACGATTCGCGCCAAGGATGAAGACGCCGGCAAAGTGGTGCGTTGCTCGTATTGCGGGCGCGAGGCGCCGGTCCCTGACGAGCGGGAAGATCAACTCGACTTTCTGCTGAGCGAAGTCGAACGTAGTGGCGAGTATGAGTCCCCGCGCAAGAGGCGCGCCACCAAACCCAAGCCCGCCCGCGGGACGGCGGGGCCCGTGCGCCCGCGAAGCGACTTCAACCCCTTCGCGGTGGCGCTGAAGATGTGCTATCTGGCGATCATCATCACAGTAGTGATCGTCGCGGGTAAATATGGCTACAAACAGTGGGTCAACTTCGATCGGGCGCGCCCCACCGCGGAGGGCGAGCAGACCGACGGTAGTATCTCCAGCCAGGCCGCTACCACTGAGCGTCAAGCGGCGCGGAGTTCCGCCGGGCGCGGTCTGTTGTGGCCGAAACTGCCGCCGAACCAGAGCGGCCTCTTCCTCAACTCCGTACCGCCAGGCGCGACCGTGCTGGTACGTCGCGAGCGCGATGCCTCGGACATCCCCATACTCAAGGACAGCAAGGTCAAGTTCAGGGGCCCCGCGGGACGCAAGATCACCGTGTCGCCGGGCTGCTACGAAGTGGCGGTGGCCGTAAAGCTGACCGATCCCGGCTTGATGCGGCTTCCGGGCTACCATGATGCGCGGCGCGCGTATGACCATCCCGACACCCCCGCGGCGGAGCGGGTCAAGGTGTTCGAGAACTACTTCCTCCCCGACCGGAGCAAGCGAATTACGGTCGAGACCCTCAGCGACTACTCCCAGGTGATCGTACGCCACTACGAGGTGGAGGTGGTCAAGAACTCCTGGACCCCGGAGACGGCGTTGTTTCTGCCGGCTGACCTGGCACTATCGCAACTGATGGACTTCCTTCCACAGAAAAAGGTGTTCGGGTTCGACGTCGACGCGGTTCGCGTGGAACTGAGCTTCCGGGACGTGCCTGAGGGGGATCAGCAGTTCATCATCGACGCGTTGTACCGCATCGGGATGATCCCCTACCGCCTGGAGGACCAGGAGGTTAAGAGGAGTAAGCCGCCAGGGCCAAGGTATCGGCTTTTCTCTGTCAGTGTGATGGACGGCACACCTTCGTCGCCGTTGCTGAATTGAGCTTCCACCGGCGCCTGGCACCGATGATCGGAGTCGCGGGGCCAGAGGGGACGAATGGCAATACCGCCGCGGATCTCGCGATCGAATTGGTGCGATGACGGTCGGAGTCTTAAGAATTGACTTTGCGATTTACGAAGCGCGGTCCTTGAAAGACAAACGGCGCGTCCTCAAGAGTTTCAAGGATCGCCTGGCCGCGCGACACAACGTGTCGGTTGCCGAGGTGGAGCATCTGGACTCGCGGCAGCGTGCGAGCATCGGTATCGCCATGGTTTCCAACGATCCGGTACACCTGCACAGTTGCCTCGACAAGATTGTGGATTTCGCGCGGCAGCAGCGGGGTCTGAGCCTGATCGATTACGAGAAGACCCTCTGGTAGGAATAGGGGACGATAGGTCATGCGCTCCTACAGGGCAGCCAAGATGGCGAGCTTGGTGCGGAACATCGTCAGCGAAGCGATGGCACACGAGCTCAATGACCCGCGGATTTCCCCGTTGGCCAGCATCACCCAGGTGGTCATGTCCGGCGACCTGCAGATCGCCAAAGTGTATGTCAGCGTTTTCGGTTCCGAGAACGAAAGCAAGAAGACGCTGAACGGGCTGAAGCACGCCGCCGGACACATCCAGCGTTTGCTGTCCAAACGCCTGCGGGCGCGCCACTGCCCCGAGGTCCGGTTCTTCTCCGACCTGTCCGTCAAGGGTTCGTCTCGGACGGTACAGATTATCGAGGAGTCCGTGAAGGCGGATCGCGAATTCGGGTGTGCCCCGGACGCTCCGGCGGAGGACCATCCGGACGGAGCCACTGCATGAAGCATGGAACCGCCTACGCCAAACGGGTCAAACGGGTCTATGCTCAGATCAAAAAGCTGAGCAAGCCCCCCAAGATCTGCGGAGCGAGCGATCCGTTGGACCAACTCGTGCTCTCCGTCCTGAGCCAGGAGACGACCTTGGGCAACGCGAGCAAGGCGTTTAACAAGCTCCTTCACGTCATGGTCGACCTCAACGAACTTCGCGTATCCTCGCCCCGGGAAATCGCCGACGTCATCGCTCCCTACATTCCCAACAGCCGCACCTGTGCCTCCCGTCTGGTCAAACTCCTCAATGAGGTGTTCAACCGCGAGAATGCGTTGAACCTGGAAACTCTCCGTTCGATGGGAAAACGTGAGGCCAAGCATCGGCTGGAAGAACTCGCGGGGATAGAGCCTTACCACGTTGCCTCAGTAGTGCTTTGGAGCCTTGGCGGTCATGCCATTCCCGTCAATGCCAAGCTGCTCGCCGCGCTGCGCAAGGACGAGCTCGTGGAGCCCAATGCCTCCGTCGCAGAGGTTCAGTCATTCCTCGAGCGCCATATCCCTCCCGCAGAGGCCAAGACCTTCTGCCTGACGATGGCTGCCCTCGCGTCGCACAGCCGGGCGCGCCCCTCCAAGGCGACGCCCACCGCCAAGAAATCGACCAGAGGATCCGGCACCAAGAAGAATACCGGCAGTTCCAAAACCGCTCGGAGGGAAAAAGCGGCTCGAAGGAACTGAAGGAGGCGGCGATGACGAGCCGTTGGACAACCATACCTGTGAGCTTGTGGCGTCTCCTTCCCGTCTTCGCTGCGGTGGGGATTGGCGGGGCATGCTCGGCGTTTAAGCCGCCAGGCTCCGAGTTACAGGTTCAAGATACCCAGACGGCACAACCCCCTCGGAACTCGAAGTCGGGAACACAAGACCCAAATGCGCCCGCATCGCCGGACTACGACCCCGCCCGGGCCTTTCTCACCCTGGCACAGATCGAACCGGTCCCGGTTCCGCCGGGGCAAGCGCCCCGGCAGAGTCGGCCCCTCTCCGCACGCGGGGCCAAGTATCTAGAACACGCCGAGGAACTGATCACGGAAGAGCGCTATACCGAGGCCGCCCGGACATTGGCAAAGGCCCTGCGCTCCGACAGCGCGAGCTACGAAATTCACCGGGCGCTGGCGTTGGCCGCCCACGAGGCCGGCAATAAAGAGCGCTCCCGTTCCCATGCTACCGAAGCCGTTCGACTTAACGCTGATGATCTGGTGTCGCATTACCTCTTGGGCCGGATCGCCTTCGGCGACGGTGATCGCGATGACGCCATACGGCACTTTCGCACGGGGCTGTTATGCACCAACCTGGAATCCGCCCCCGCGTTTGCGGCGCTGGCCGAGTTTCACCTGGGCAAGGCCCTCGAAGCGGAGGGTTATCTGACCGCGGCCTTGCATGCCTATGAAGCCTTCGAGCGTCGAGTGACCGTTTTGAAGGAGGCACCACCCACCGCAAGCCAACCGGGATCGAAAACCACCGAACCGCCTGTGCCCCAGGAATTGGATACCCTCTTGCGCGTGAACCGGGGGAGCGCCGCCGGACCCATTTCCGTGATCCACGAGCGGCTCGGTCACTTCGCCGAAGCTGCGGAGGCGGTGGGGCGTCTCCTCTGTGACGAACCGCGATCGTCCGGGAGCGGGCCCCCGCGGCGAGAGGAGACCGACGTCGAAATGCGCCTACGCTACGCTCGTCTGCTCGGCGCGGCGGGGCGTTATCACGACGCCCTCGCCCAGTGCCGGCGCGCCGCGGACGAATCGGCCGACCCCGGCGCCGTGGTGGGGCTGCTGAGCGACATTCGCAAGTGGATGGGCGTTCCCCGAATGGTCGTCGATGACGTTGGGCGGATCGCCGGCGAACGGCCCGACGATCGAAGCTGGCTCCTCGCGTACGTGGACCTGCTGCGCCGGTTTGAACGAAGCGACCAGGCCGAACGAATCCTGGCGGAGTATATCGAGGCCCATCCCGAAGCCTCGAACGTCGCCTGGCGACTGTGCGACGACTACCTCGAAGCCGGTCAGGGAATGAAGGCCTTTGAACTCGCCGCACGGGTGGTAGCGGCGGACCGCCGCGAATATGCCGCTGCTTTGGCGCGCATGGACAAGCTGGCCTCCGCCGAACGCATGGTCGAGGCGATCTTCACCGGGGCCTCGCGGCAAGCATCGGCGGCGCGGTACTTGCTGGGCACTCTGGCTCTGCGAGCAGAACACACACAGCAGGGCGTGGAATTGCTCGAGGGGGTTCTCGAGACGGCGCCGGATTTCGCTCCGGCGCGGTTGGCCCTCGCCGAACAACTACTTGCCCAATACCGTTGGCAGGAAGTCGTCGATCTTCTGGAGTCCGCCGACCGGTCGGACGCCAACCTGGAATGGGCGTTGGGCGAGGGCTACGCCGGGCTCGACGAGGACGAGCAGGCCGCTGAACACTACGCCGTCGCCATCCGTCTCAACCGGGCGGACACGCGCTCCATGTTTGCACTGGCCCAAATGTACGAGCGCACTGAGCGGCCCATACGCGCCCAGCGGCAATACGAGGCGCTGCTGAAAGCGGATCCGCTGCACGAGAGGGCGAGCGAGGCACTGGTGCGACTGCTGGCTGCGTCGCGGTTGTTTGAGGATGCCGAGGCTCAGGTGCGGACGTTGCGCAAGCTGGCGGGCTCGCCGAACTGTATCGCGCGCTGCACGGCGCGCGTGCAACTGAGCCTTCCCCAAGCGAACGTGGAGCAATGTCGCCAGACCCTGCTCGAAGCGCTGAAGGAAGGCGGTCCGGATGCAGATTCGCTGGCGTTCATCGCGTTTCTCGACAACCAGCGGAACGATCCGGCCTCCGCGGAGCAAATGTTGGCACGCGCGCTGGAGGTGGCCCCGGCCCATCTGGTCGCACGCGAATTGCTGGTCGCGCTCTGTTCCCAGCAACTACGTTTCGATGAAGCCGCATCGGAGTTGCGCTCCCTGCTGCGCCGGCATCCCAACCGGCAGCGCTGGGTGAAGAACCTTGCGAACCTCCTGATGATAGAGCAGGATTACGACGGTGCTGCCGAGGTGCTCTCCTCCTTCGTCGAAAGGGTCGAGCTCAGCGGCACCACGTTGCTCGGATTTCGCCGCAAACTGCTACAAGCCCTGCAAGCGGCCAAGCGCTTCAAAGAGCAGATCGCCACGGTACAAACGTGGCTGGGCGAAGATGAAGCCAACGCCACCCTGCGCAACTTGCTGGTATCCGCGCAGTTGGCCGCCGGCGATGAAGCGGCGGCCCTGGCACTTACCCGGCGGTGGCATCTGGACGATCCGAGTGACGCGCAAGCGGCGGCAACCTACCGCGAGGTGTTGGTCGAAACCGGGCACTTCGCCGCCGCGAAGCAATTCGTTCTTGAAGCACTCGAGACCGACCCCGCAAACGAGGGCCTACAGCTTGCGCTCATCCAAGCTCTACTCAGTGGCGATCAGTTCGCCGACGCGCTGGAAATGGTGGAGAGCAGTCTTCCCCACGTAACACGACCGGTTACGTTCCTCCGCGCGAAGCTCGTCATCCACCTGGCGTCGCAGAACTACGAGGCGGCCGCTTCGCTCGCCGAGCAAATGCTGCAGGACGACGGTTTGATGCGCGACCTGGGGCATTTGGAACAGGGCGCGCTCCGCACGGAACTGGCCGAGGCCTTCATCCGGGCACTGCTCAACGCCGGGCGACACGACGAAGCCCAGGCGAAGCTGACGCGCTGGATCGAGCAAGCCGCAACGCTGAGTGACAGGTTTCATTACTTGAACCTGCTTTCCGGTGTATATCAGCAGCGGGGGCTGGCGACCGAAGCGGCGGAGAGTCTCGAACTGGCCTATTCGCTGAACCCCACCGACCCGGGCATCAACAATGATTTTGGCTACACGCTCGCCGACATGGGCGTGCGCCTCGCCGATGCGGAACGTATGGTCCGCTTTGCCGCGGCCCGCGATCCGACGAACAGCGCGTATCTGGACAGCCTGGGCTGGGTTCTATATCGTCGCGGTCGTTACGAGGAGGCCCGGCGGTGGCTGCTAAAGGCCGCACGGGCTCCCGACGCTCTCGAAGATCCGGTCATCCACGATCATCTGGGCGATGCCTGTTGGCGACTTGGCGCGCAGGAGGAGGCCATCGAACACTGGAAGAGAGCGGTGGAACTGGCCGAGGAAGCATTGCGGGACCGAGAGAGCGTGCTCTATCGCCGTGTGGTCGAATCCGCCCGCGGCAAGCAGGAGGCAGCCACGGAGGGACGACCACCCCAGGTGTCCTCCGTTGGGGAAGAGAAAAGCGAAGATGGAAAGGAGCGTTCCGCCACCGGTGAGGAGTAGCGCGGCGGCGCGCGGGGAAAGTGTTCCGGGTTAAGGAGTCACATGTATGTCAGGTCATTCCAAGTGGTCCAGTATCAAGCACAAAAAGGCCATTACCGACGCGCGGCGCGGCAAGGCTTGGAGCAAGATAACCCGCGACATCACGGTGGCCGCGAAAAACGCCGGCGGCGACGCGGACGCCAATCCGCGCCTGCGCTTGGCCATCGACAAGGCCCGCGGGGCCAACATGCCCAAGGACAACATCGAAAAGGCGATCAAGAAGGGCACCGGCGAAATCGAAGGCGCCTCCTATGAGGAGGTCTTGTACGAAGGCTACGGCCCCAACGGCGTGGCCATTATGGTCCATGCGCTAACCGACAACCGCGCCCGCACCTCCCCGGAGCTCAAAAAGCTGTTCGAACGCAAAAACGGCAATCTGGGGGCGAGCAACTGCGTCGCCTGGATGTTCCGCCAGAAGGGCGTGATCGTGATCGGGCGCCAGGACGCCGACGAGGACCAGTTGATGGAAATCGCGCTGGAGAGCGGGGCTGACGATGTGGCCACCTCCGAGCAAATCTACGAAGTGACCTGCGATCCTTCCGCCTTTGAAGGCGTGCGCGACGCCATTCGCGAGGCCGAAATCTCCATTCAGTCGGCTGACATCACCATGGTGGCGGAGAACAACGTTGCGCTGGACCTCGAGGCGGCCCGCAAGGTGCTCGGCCTGGTCGAGGCATTGGAGGAGCACGACGACGTGCAATCCGTGTCTTCCAACTTCGACATCCCGGACGAGGTGCTGGCCCAGCTCGCCGCGGAGGGATAGAGTATGCTATCCATATCTCGGCCAACTCGGGCGGCAAGTTCGTCCGTCGGCAGAAGTCTTCGCGGTGCAACCAGCCCGTGGCAACCCAGCAGTACCGCGCGAAGTCGCGGGTTTTTGTGTAGCGGCCGGCGAGACATAGGCCGCTACAAAGCGGTGGCCACCTTGTGCTGTAGCGGCTGTCGATTTGTTTGTAGCGTCGCCCCTTGTGGGCGGCGCACCTGCGTTTTTCGCCACCCACAAGGGGTGACGGCTATATCTGAGGCCGTCACGAATGACTAAACCGACAACCCCTACAGCGCAAAGTCGTGTTGCTCGCCGGGTTCCAGCCGCGGAGCGGCGCCGGCATAAAGCCCAGGGCGAAGCGGAGCGAACCCTGGGTTGGTGGACAACGGAGTTCCCAGCCCCCAGCGGGGACGACGGAAGGACTTTGCGCTGTACTGCCAGAGATGTAGGGTGCGTCTCTGACGCACCTCCGCGGAGGCTCGCGTCTGTTTGGCAAATAGAGAAAGGTGCGTTGGGGACGCACCCTATCCATGAAAGGCACGCTCCGGTCAAGTACAAGACATTCCTGCGTCGCCCAACCGCTGGCGTTTTCGCCAGAGGGAGGCGTTGGTCGTTTGGGGTCGATGCGGTTATTCTGCCTCTATCTTGTGGGAGGGTAGGGCA
>JAUWNF010000504.1 GCA_030612785.1 Phycisphaerales bacterium | reverse complement strand
AAGCCCTGAAAGGGCGAAATAAAGCTATGCCGCCCTTTCAGGGCTCATGTTTGTCTCGGTCACGAGAACCCAGGGCGTTGCCCTGGGCTGATCTATGGCGCCCCGTTGGGGCTGATGCGTTGGCAGCACAGACACGCGGGGAGCTGCATTAGCCCGCCGATTCTGTCATGGACCCCATTACCCATGCCACCCCAGTTGTAAGCTAAACACGTACCTGGCCGGCTATCAAGGAGCTTCCCGCGACGCAATTGCGGTGGACGCCTCGCCCGACCCGCTCTCTGAGTCACCCCCACCCACGTAGTCCCATTCCGGCGGAGAATAGGGGAAGGACACCTGCCAGGGCACGGAGCCGACATCGCTCACCGGCGCCCCGACGACGCCCAGGTCGGTCACCGCGAAGACGTTATCATTCATGAAGACGCCGCGGGTAAAGCTGTTGTAATAGTAGTAATCGTCGCCGATCGCGGTGCTCATGCGGCCGAGGAACTCGAACCCCTCCTCCGGCGTAACTCGATACACGTATAGGCCGCGGAACTCCTCCGGAGGAGACAGGTCGTCAGGCAGCGGCTCATCGTCATCGTCGTCCCCGGTCTCGTCCGCGTCGGGTGAGACCACCCCCTCATCCATCTCTTCAAAGCCGAACCACCAGTAGTTGCTGATCTCCACCGGCAGCGCCAGCAGATTTTGCGCGGGGAAGTAGGTCAGGGCTTTGGGATTGTACAGGGCCTCGGACCAGGCGTCGGGTTCGCCGATGTACTCGGGGTCGAACTTCAACTGTGGATCGGCGAAGTTGCTGATGTCGAAGATGGACAACTGCACACCCTGCGGGATGACCCAGGAGCCGTCGGTGGGGGCATCGCGCCCGATGGTCAGCAGATGGTTCTCATCCATTTCGATAATGAAGGTACTGTAGCCGGGCACCTTGAGCTTGCCGACCACCCGCGGGTTGGTCGGGTCTGCCAGATCGAGGGTAAACAGCGGATCGATCTGCTCGAAGGTCACCAGGTACCCGCGCGGGCCCGAGAAGCGCGCCGAGTAGATCTCTTCGCCCGGGGCCAGGTTCTCGGCCCGGCCGACGATGGCGAGGTCGCCGGCCTGTTCGGCCAGCACGTACACGTTGTTCGTCGAGGGCGAACCCATCCCTCCACCGGACCACTGGGGGTCTATGGTCGTCGCGATGCGGAGATAACCCTGATACTCGCCCATCGAATACTGGTTCAGAACCCGTCCCGGGACCGCTCCGACCGCCGCCAGCGCCGGACCGTCATCGGTGAAGGCGAATTTGTAAACATCAGTCGTCTGCCGCGCCTCGCCGAAGAAACCGTATGCGTAATCCGTCAGGTACAGCGCTTCGGTCGAGGCGTAGATCTCGCCCGGATAGGCCACCACGCCCACCGAATCGAACGCCGCCGGATCATTGATGTCCAGGGTCACCACCGTGGTCATCCCATATCCGCCAGGATCGATGGGATAGTACACATTCGCCCAATCAACCGTGTTTCCGCCCGCCGGCTCGCTGTCGGCCACGTCAACCTCGTAATCGGGGAGCACCATGTCGACATCGACCTCCGCAACTTCAAGATCTGCCGTTCCGCCCTCGCGCATCGCGATCACCGGCTCGAAGAAGTCGGGATTGCTGACCAGCACCAGGTGCAGCAGATCGCCGATCATCCGGCTCGATGACAGATCACCCTCAAACCACGTGGTTGACTCGACGAGCGGGTTGGCCCGATCCGCCACGTCGATCACAGTGACCTGCACCCGCGGCCGATAGTAGACCGGCGCAGGGCCTATCCCCTGGGCCACCAGGGGCACCGGACCGTCGTAGATCACCTCCGGCCGCGTGAGTGCCACGATCCTGTCTTCGAGCAGGTACAGGTCCCGCCCGTGTCCCTCCAAATCCACCGCGGCAAGTTCCTGGAGTGTTTCGCCGGGGTCGGCCTGCACGATGCGCAGCGTGCCTTCGGAGAGCACGTAAATGTAGCGCCCGTCGTTCTTAATGATGTCCGCTTCCTGCACGCCCTCTTCCTGGGTCGTGGTAGTGGAGAAGTCTTCCACGGCGGTTTCGCCGTCGGCACCCTCCGACTGTGGGGGCGGCGCCGCGGCGGCTTCGCCTCCCGCAGTCGCATCCGCGTCGAACTCACCGGTCGTGGGCAGTTCGTTACGAAAACCCCCCTGGTACGTTCCGGCGACCTGCGCGGTAAAGTATTCCTGAAACTCGGCCGCCGACTCGAAGCGCTTCAGGCCCACCTCGTGGGGCTTGGTAGGCCCGGTGTTGGAATTCGCGTTGGGCTCGTTATCCGGCCGAGGCCAACCCGTAGCGTCGAAGAACGTGTCGCACCCACAAACCAGCACGAACATTGGCGTTAACCATCTCAGCGTCCGCATCATGTCAAAATCTCCTATTGGCTGACCTGTCCGTCGTGCCCGATAGTACGCCGCCGCCAGATGGCCGGTCAACCACCTCCTGACCCATGCGGAAGGCTTTTCCGCACAATCTGCCCAGGTCTCCGCTGCCTACCGATACAGGTTGAACATCTCGATATAGAGGCGCACGGACTCGGGAACCAGGTAGCGAATCGATTTACGGGCGGTCACCCGGTCGCGGATGTCCGTTGCGGAGATGTCGATGCGCGGGGTGGCCAGGATGTGCTCGCGTAGCCGGGCAATCTGGGCGACGCTGAGCACGGTGCCGAGCGTGGACAGGTCCGGGCGCTCCCAACCCGGGCGGGCGGCGGTCACGAAGGTGCAGGCATCGACCAACTCGCCGGCTCGGCGCCAGGTGCCCAACTCCGTCAGCCAGTCGGCCCCGATAATCCAGAACAGTTGCGCGTCGTCGCCCAAGTCCTTCTTGAAGTGGGCGATGGTATCGATGGTGTAGCTGGGACCGTCGCGGATCAGGTCGTAGTCGCTGAAGCCGAAGAGCTTCTCCCCGGCGATGGCCAACCGGACCATCTCGGCCCGGTCGCGGGGCTCGACCAGGGGCTCACCTTCCTTGTGCGGCGGGGTGGCGGACGGCAGGAAGATCACCCGTTGCAGGTTAAGCTTCTCCGCCACGCTACGGGCGATGATCAGATGCCCGCAATGAATCGGATTAAAACTGCCGCCGTATAAGCCCACATGTTCTGCCATGGCAAACCGTCCTCAGCGTGTTCGCGGCCACCGCCATCGTATTTCACGCCGGGGCTGATCGTCAAATCAGTCCTGAGTGCTGAGGCAGGGAAGGGGCGTGCTGGAAGGTTGAACTGAAACCGTGTTTAATGGGGACCGGAATCCTGGGAACGGGTATGGCTGACGCACCGGTGACCGCCATCATTATGGCGACCCGCAATCGTCGCGACG
>JAUWNF010000642.1 GCA_030612785.1 Phycisphaerales bacterium | reverse complement strand
CGCACACTCCGACTCCGCGGCCTCAACCCGACAAAGACCATCGCCGATGCCCTCAAAACCCACCTCGCCACCGGCCAACTCCCCCCGCTACCCGACTGAGCCATTGCAAACGGCTGAAAAGATACCTTTGGTCAACCACCTGCACGGCGCGGTTCGGACACGGCCACTGTGCCGCCGTCGCGCTAACGTAAGTCCGGCGTTACAAAAAGCTGCAAAACGCAACTGTCGAAAACGGGCCGTGCTGCGCATGAATGGTCCACCCCGCGCCCAGTCTGCCGAACTCGCTATGCTCGGGTCTGCAATTCCAGGATGGCGGCGAGGATCTTCTCCGTCGCCCGGCTTAGTGTCTCACGGTCTCGACCGGTGAAATCGCTGAGGTCCACGGGCGGTCCGTAACGGACCCGGGCGCGGTGGCGGGCGAAGAACGAAGCCGCCACGCCGTCGCGGTAGACCTGCCCGCTGATGTGTGCGGGCACGACGGTCGCCCCGCTGCGCAAGGCCAACAGGGCGACACCGTGTTTGGGTGGTTCGGTCTCCCCGGGTTTGGGGATGCGCCCCTCGATGAAGATGCCGAGCATGCGCCCTTCGCGGAGCCGGCGGATTGCGGCCCTGGTGGCGGCGCTATCTTGGCCGTCACGCTTTACCGGAATGCAGCCGACGACGTCGGTGAAGTGGTGCAGTAACGGAAGGTGGGCGTACTCCCGGGCAATCATGAACCCCATAAGCCGGTGCGGGCAGGTGGCGTAGAGCATCAAGGGGTCGGCGGTCGACCCGTGGTTGGCGGTGAGGATGACCGGTCCTTCGGCCGGCACGGTGCACCGCCCCACCCGGCGCAGGCGATACCAGAACACCGTCCAGAAGCGATTGATATACCAGAGCACCACCAAGATCGCAGGCTCGTTGGGCAAACACCTCCGTCCATACCTCAGCAGCAACCCGGCACCCACCACCACGAGTACCGCGGCGAACACTGGCCATTCGACGCGCCCACCGGCGAGGGCCGCCCCCCAAGTCGGGTGCCGACCGGCGGTGGCCAAGAACGTCATTCTGTCCGATAAAACGATGGCAGTAGGCATTTGCTGCGCCGCCGTCTCCGCTACTCATCGGCGTGGGAGGTCTGCCACCAGCATACGAACCCGCCGACTGACCGCAAGCAATTGATCGACCCAGTCGCCGCCCGTAGCATGGTGCCGAGCCTGGCCCGTCGCGTGCGGCGCCGCGTCGGCCTTGTGTGTATTCACGTTGGAGAACATTCCGATGACCCGAGCGATGTGTTGCCTGATCGTGTGGACCCTGGCCGGCATCCCCGCCGTTGCGGGCACGGACGTCGAAGCCGCGGCAGACCAGCCAACAGCGACCGAGCCCGCCAGGCAGCTCCAGGCCAAGCCTGACGCGGTCCTCGTACGCATGGAAACCAGTTTGGGAAACATCGTCCTGGAGCTGGACGCCGAGAAAGCTCCGATCAGCGTGGCGAACTTCCTGCGATACGCCGAAGACGGGTTTTACGACGGCACTGTTTTTCACCGCGTGGTTCCGCACTTCTTGATCCAGGGTGGCGGCTACACCACCGCCTCGCTCAAGCGAAAGACCGACGGCTTGTACGACCCCATCAAGAACGAATGGAACAACGGTCTGAAGAACGTCCGCTTGACCATCGCCGCCGCTCGGGTGCCGGACAAGCCCGATTCCGCCGCTTCCCAGTTCTACATCAACATGGTGGACAATCCCCGTCTCGACCAGGCTCAGGAGGACGGCGCCGGGTACGCCGTGTTCGGCCGGGTGATCGAGGGCGCGGACGTGGTCGAGAAGATCCGTTCGACGGAACTTCGGGTCCACATGCTCTATCGGGACCCGAGTGGCGAGCCGGTCACTCCGAAGAAAGTCATAACGGTTCTCTCCGCCCGCCGCATCAACGCTGCTGGCGAGGTTATCGAGCCGCCGTCTAAGAAGCCCGCGGAGCCGGAAGCTCCGGACGAGGGCGGTGAGGCGGAAGTCGAAACACCGGAGGAAGACGCCGAAGAAAAGGTCGATACGCAGCCCTCAGAGGAACCCGCCGAGCCGGATGCTCCGGACGAGGGCGGCGAGCAGCAAGTCAAACCGCCCCAAGACAACGCCGAAGACGAGTAGCCTGGGGTTTCGCCGCTTCCTCAACGCCCCGGCCTGGCGAGGATCCAGGCTAAGGCGGATAGACTCCCATCCACAAGGCTTCGCCTGCGGCGGCGATGACCAGGGCCGGGAGTACGACCGCCCCGAAGATATGCCATACCGGGGTCCAATCGCTGACCGGCG
>JAUWNF010000492.1 GCA_030612785.1 Phycisphaerales bacterium | reverse complement strand
AGAGAATGAATAACGGACGGTTTTCTTCCTTGGCGATCTCTGCGCCTCCGCGTGAGATTCAAAAAGGAGCAACCAAAAACTTGTCAGAAAAACAAGATACGGCGCGTTTGCAATGCAGAATGCTGTCCTGAAAGAGGTCGGGCTAATTCGGGGGGCGTCCGCTATTATCGGGTGCGCGTTTCAAAGGTATGCCCGGCGGGCAGCTAATCGTATTGTATGTTTGGCACGGGGTATGGCTCCACCGATAGATGGGGAGGCGCCGCCGTGCGCGCCGGCCCAGACGAACTCTCTTGAACGGAGGAATACCGATGAATGACTGGCAGCGGTCATTTCTGCAAAAGCTGGAAGCGGCCAAGAAGCAGTGGCTGCACAAGTTCGAAGACGTGGCCGCCGAATGCCTCGAACCGGCTTTCTCCGAGTTCGATCAGTTCGCGACGCCCCAGGGATTCACGGTATCGGCCCCGGCGTGCGAGCCTGGGACCCGACTGTTCAAGTTCGGCCTGACGGAGAACGGCTACGTGCTGATTACCTTCCGTATGCGCGGGCTGGAAACGGTGGAGGCCTGCACCGAGGCCTTCGTGCCCGGTCCGGAAGAGGTTGAGCCGGTGTCCGCGGAGGCCAACCTCTGTAACGTGGATCAGCCTTGGACGCGGCAGCGCTTCGAACAAGCCTTGGATCGCTTCATCATCTCGTTCAGCACGGCCGGCGCCGCCGACGCGGGACGTGTGGATGAGCTGGTCACGGGTTGACCCGCCGGTCTCACGCGGCCATGGTACGGTATCGGCGATTCTCACCCGAGGGGCAGAAGCTGTAGCGAAAGGATATGGATCGTGAAACGCATCGGCATTCTGACAGGCGGCGGCGATTGCCCCGGGCTCAACGCGGTCATCCGGGCGGTGACCAAGGCGGCCATCAACGACTTCGGCCTGGAGGCGTGGGGCATCGAGGACGGGTACCTGGGGCTCATTCGCAACCGGATGAAACCGCTCAAGCTGGACAGCGTGTCCAACATCCTCACCCGGGGCGGCACCATCCTGGGCACCAGCAACAAAGCCGATCCGCGCCGGTTCAAAGTGAGTGTCGACCGGGACGGCAACGACGTCTTCGAGGACGTCACCGACCGCGTGCTCGAACACGCCCGGGCACGCGAGCTGGACGTGGTTATCTGTATTGGTGGTGACGGCACCATGAGCGGAGCGGCCCATCTGGCCGCCCACGGCCTGCCCTGCATCGGCGTGCCCAAGACTATCGACAACGACTTGATGCATACCGATATCACCTTCGGATTCACCACCGCCGTGCAAACGGCGACGGAAGCCCTGGACCGCATCCACACTACTGCCGCCAGCCATCACCGCGTCATGCTGGTGGAGATGATGGGGCGGTATGCCGGATGGCTGACGCTGCACGCCGGAGCCGCCAGTGGCGCCGACGTCATTCTCATCCCGGAGGTCCTCTACCGGCTCGAGCGGATTTGCGAGTGTTGCCTCAAGCGCAGTAAGCGGGGCAAGGCGTTCACTATCGTAGCGGTAGCAGAGGGGGCCCGAGCGGTGGACGGCGAGTACGTGGTGGACCGCGTGGTCCACGACTCGCCCGATCCGGTTCGCCTGGGCGGCGTCGCCGAAGTGCTCTGCGAACAGATCGCCGCCGAAACTCACTTAGAGTGCCGTGCCACCATTCTGGGCCACGTCCAGCGCGGAGGCAGCCCGTGCGCTCACGACCGTGTATTGGCTACGCTCTTCGGGCACGCAGCCGCCAAGGCGGCGGAGGCCGGTGATATCAACCGGCTGGTGGTCATGCAGCAGGGTAAACTGACCAGTGTTCCCCTGAGCGAGGTCGCCGACCAGCAACGGATCGTCCCGCCGGACGACCCGCTGGTCGCCGCCTGCCGCGCCGTCGGCGTCTCCTTCGGTGACGGGAAATGAACACGCTGATCCGCCTGGGGCCAATACCCTGGTGGTGACCTCAATCCGATAAAACGTGCGTAACAACTCCGCAACGCCCCGCGCAACAATCCCCGCAGTGGCGCGGTGGTGAACCAGGAGGTCACGGCGGCGTAAGAGCCGTGAGACCCGGCGGAAATTGCGAAGCAACCAGTTGTGAGAATCCGATAGCAACCAAGCGCGACTACAGGCGGCAGAGCGTGCGCCCTAGGTGCTCAGAGAGCGGGTTTATGAACGTATCCGCCTACAAACAAAGGACTTAGGGTTACGAGCGGTTTGACTTGCCTCTTGACGTGCGCTACCATTTATTGCGGGTTATGGGAGTTCCGTTGGAGTAATGACAACCTGATCGGCCACGCAAGTTCCGCGGCCGACGCCAAAGGGAGGGACATCGTCATGACCGACAAACAAACCCTGCTCGATATCGTCGATGGCAGTCTCGATCCCGATCGTTTTCGCCAGCATCATTGGGAGGGGACTTTCCATGATTACCTCGATATGGTGTCGAAGGATCCGCGCATTGCCCGCAACGCGTTCCAACGTATCTACGACATGATCCTGCATTTCGGAACCGAGCACTACAAGCTGAACCGGCAGGACTTGATCCGCTATAACTTCTTCTCCGACCCCATCGGCAACGGGGCCGACGCCATCTACGGGCTCGACCTTGCGCTGATGAATCTGGTGGACTCGTTCAAATCGGCGGCCCACGGGTACGGGACCGAACGGCGCATCCTGCTACTGCACGGCCCGGTGGGGTCGGCCAAGAGCACCATCGTCCGGCTGCTCAAGAAGGGGCTGGAACATTACTCCAAGCTGGACGAGGGCGCCTTGTACACGTTCTCCTGGAAGGTCACCGACCACGAGGGGCACGAGGTCATCTACCCCTGCCCGATGCACGAGGAGCCCCTGCGGCTCATCCCCCTCCAGGCCCGCGAGAAAACCCTCGTGGCGCTCAATCAGGACCTGCCCGAAGCGAAGCAGATCAACGTCGAGGGCGAGTTGGACCCGTTCTGCCGCAAGATGTTCGAGGACCTGCTGCTCAAATACGACGGCGACTGGCACAAGGTCATGGAGCATATCGTGGTGCGCCGCCTGGTGCTCTGCGAAAAGGCCCGCCGCGGGATCGGCACCGTCCAGCCCAAGGCCGCGCAGCCCCCGGATTCGACCGCACTGACCGGCGCCATCACCTACCGCAAGATCGCCGAGTACGGCAGCGACAGCGATCCGCGGGCCTTCAACTTCGCCGGCGAACTCAATATCGCCAACCGCGGGCTGGTCGAGTTCATCGAGGTGCTCAAGCGCGACGTGGCGTTCCTCTATGATCTGCTGGGTGCTTCACAGGAGCACGTGATCAAGCCCAAAAGGGTCGCCCAGACCGATATCGACGAGATCATCATCGGGCACACCAACGAGCCGGAATACAAGAAGCTGCAGGCCAACGAGATGATGGAGGCGTTCCGCGACC
>JAUWNF010000166.1 GCA_030612785.1 Phycisphaerales bacterium | reverse complement strand
CGTCCAGCAGGTCGGACAGAAACCGCCGCTCGTCGTCGGAAAGCGATTCAGTCCCCGTTTTGGATGGTGCTGGTGGATGACCATCTGTTGAGTCGCTCATCTTCGTCCTTCTCCAGCGTTCCGCCGGTGCCAACGGCCGGTCGTACACCGTCGCGATACTCAGGAAGTGAGCTTCTTCCGCACCGCGCGAAGCGCTCCTTCGATTATTCCAGCCACGTCGTGCCAATTCAGATCAAGCTCTCGAGCAATTGCCCTGATCGACTGGCCCTCGACTACGTGGCACCATAGTATTAAGCGATCGAGATCCCCCAGCGCGCAGAAAATCTCCCAAATTTTTTCATTTTCTTGTGCTGCCTCTTCCGGCGGGGGTGCTGGAACAGCCCCTCTTAGCGCGTGTTGCCCCCGTCGCAAAGCGGCTTCGGGAAGTGGTTTCTGGCGCTGCTTAATCGCCTTGACGCGATCCCGGGCCGCGTTCCGGGCAACGGTGTCCAGATATCGATACAAACCGTCCTCATCCGCGCTCACGCGCGTACGACGTCTGAACAAAACGACGAACGCGTGCTGCACGACGTCTTCCACCTCGGTTCCAAGCACATCTCCGAACTCTGCCCTAACATGTGCGACGAGCCGCCGCCGCAGGGCAAGCAGTGCAGCCGTGGAAATGGTGGTCCACCAAGGGAAGTTCGGCATAAGCGGGCCGCCTTGCGACGGTCAAACCCCAGTGACGATCGCTTCAGCGATCGCGCCCCCTTCCCAATATGGGCGGAGTGGTGGTAATGTCAATAGAATATGTCGCCGTGCTGAGCGACGCAGGGAATGTGCTACGTGCCGGACGGTTTCCATACGGTTCCCATAATGTGGTCTGGTGTCCCGTAAACTTGGCCAAAGGATAGCGGCATGAACGCGGTGCTCATGGACGACATCCTGGCCAGGCTGGCCGACGGCCAGGCCGGTGACGATGAACTGTTAGCCTGCGCGCGCTGGGCACTGAGCGACGACCGCCGCCGGGAACGTTTTCATGCGGGCTGGCCGACGGACAAGCTTCCTATCATCGACGATTACTACTGCGTAGCTTCCCTCGGGCAAGGGGCGTCCGGGCAGGTGTTCAAAGCCCTGGCCTGCTGCGGTGAGCCAAAGTTGGTCGCCCTCAAGTTGCTGCGGTTCGCCTCTGGAGAAACAGAAGAACGATTCCGCGAACGTGAAATCGAAATCCTCAAAGCCTTGAATTGCCCTCACGTGGCTCGCTATCTCGATTCCGGGACCAGTGGAGGGATGATGTACCTGGCGATGGAACTGGTGCGGGGCCACCCGCTTGACGAATACCTCGCCGAGCGCGCCCAGCGCCTCGAAGACAAACTGGCCGTGTTTCAGCACGTCTGTGAAGTGGTTGCCGGTCTGCACGCGCAAGGCGTGATTCACCGCGACCTCAAGCCGAAGCACCTGCTGATCGACGAGCAGGCCCAGCCGTGGATCGTCGATTTCGGGATATCGGCGGTTCGCAGTGAGGATTGGCCGACGCGCGTGCGGCGTGCCCAAACCGAATTGGGACACATCCTCGGAACTGTCAAGTACATGTCACCAGAGCAGGCTTGGGGCGGGTTACTGCGGGTCGACCATCGCGCCGACATCTGGTCACTGGGGATCATGCTCTACGAGATCGCCACCGGCGGCGCCTACCCCTACGACCTCGAGCCCATTGACGATATGACCGGCCACGACGCCCTGCTCCATCGCATCCAGACCGAAATGCCGAAAAAGCCCCGCATCGCCGCACCGCGGTATTCCGACGCGCTGGTCACGCTGATCTCCCGCTGCCTCGCGCACGAGGCGGGTCGGCGCCTCGATTCGGCGGACACACTCGCGCGCGACCTGGGTCGATGCCTATCCGGTCAGTCGATCCAAACCAAACGCCTGCCGTTTGCCTATCGACTCAAACGTGTTGCCATCGGGTTGGCCGCGCATTGGCGCGTTGGGCTGTGGGCTTCCACGGTGGGCGTCATCCTGTTTTTCTTGTTTGCGGTTTCCATCATCTCCGGGGCTCGCGTCCAAGTTGCCGGCACAGACTACGGCAGAGATACCCGGCGGTCTCTGGCGGCGGCGGCACTCGACGCCGACGGGATCGTGATCGCGGGCATATCCGACGCTTCCTTGCGTGTCGTACCCGACCTGGCCGACAGCAACGGAGTCTGCGGGGTAACCCGCGATATCAAAAGTTGGCGGGCGCTTCATGGACGCCTGATGGAACGCCTCGCGGCGGTACATCCCCGGGCGGTGATGTGGGATTTCTACTTTCGCACACCGCAACCGGGCGATGCGGAGTTCGTTCGTGGGGTCCAGGCGCTCCAGCAGGCCGGTGTTCCGGTAGCCTTGGCCGTGCAAGAGTACGATGATGACGGACGCCCGGAACTGAGTCCGCAACTGTTCGAACCCCTCATCGATGCCGTTGTTCATGGCGTGATAAAAGCACGCGACATGGTCGCCCGTCCGGGTGAAATGGTGCTGGCCTTGCGCCGCGGGGACGAGGTCTATCCGGCCCTGGTCCTCGCGACCTTCGCGGCGGTCGTTCATCCCCAGCACCGGATGATGATCGACTGGCCGGACTCCGCCATCACTCTGCGGCTCATTTATCATCCGCGCGCCGGCGGCGACGAGTTCCTCCCCGTGGACCGTGTGGGGCTCACCACCATTTACACGACGGATGCTGCGCGGGGTGCAACCCGTGGATTGCGCGTGAGTGACGTGCTGGGCTGCACGGCTTTTACCCTGGAGCCCCCGGAGAACTGGGAGCGGCGAACCATCCCCTACGAAAGCCTGCTGACGGCAAGCCAAGCGGAATTGGCTGATCGGCTTAGCGGAAGGATCGTGCTGTTTGGCAATCTGCGCGCCGCGGGGCTGTTTTCAAAACACGACCGCAAGCGCGTCCGCTACGGCACCGAGATCGTCGACGATGTTCCCGGCTGCTACCTAATGGCCGACGCCCTGAGCGGTCTGCTCGCCAACCGCTATCTTCGTCCGTCCGGTCTACTCCCCAAGCGCGCTCTTCGGGCAGAGGACCCTCGGTACGTAGTGTACGCCTTCGTCGTTGTAGCCATCTGCGCGTTTCTGGCTTGCCTCCTCCCACCGAAGCTGGCCGCCGCCAAGTGGTTCGGCTCGTCTCGGGTTCAGGCGGTCGTTCTCAGCGTACTGCTGGCCGGCTCGATCGCTTGCATGCTGGCACTGGTGCTGACGCGCAACTGGCACGGCGCCCAGGCGGCCATGTTCGGCACGGCCATCTGCGCGGCTCTCGCAGTGTCATTCGCCATCGAATTCGCGCGCAACCGTTACCGTGTGCCTCCGACCGTCTAGGCAAGCATGAACGCGTCGGGCACTGCGCGGGGTATTGCCTTTAGCTACGCGAGCCGAGCTTCGGCACTACGGCGCTGCCAGGGCGATCGTACCGAGCAGAGCGATGACGACCACAGCCAGGGTGGTGATCAGTCGCCCGGTCCACGCTACTACCTTCGCTTCCACGGGTGTAAGTGGATAGATGATCATGAACAACCCTCCTACCCTTCAGTCCCGATGTCGATCAGCGGGATGAGGTTTTCGAACCAATCGAGAATGCCTTCGATAAACCCACACCGCATCAATTCGTACAAGTCCATGATGAAATCTCCCGAAAACGTGATTTGGACGAACTCCGCCGATTGGCGGAAGTAACCTATCTGGTCAGGAGATCCATACCGCACGAGTGGACCGGGCGCGCGCATCGTCCGGATGACAACTCCCGTGACCAGACAAAACACTGACTATCAACCGCAATGGGTCGAGGTATTCAAACCGCGCCGGCACAACCGAATGCCTGATTGAGGCGCGCAGTGCCACCTCACGCCTCGCGCAGGACTTGGTCGTCGCCAGGCCGCTTCGACCAACCTGCTATTAGTTAGGATACAACAACGTCCGATAAAGGCAATTACAGCAGGACTGGCAACTCTCCACGACACTTCAGGAGCCACACGAGGCTTCTCCATTTCAGCGCGCCCGCACGCGCGTACGAGAGTATGTGGTGATTATGGCGTGTATGTCACCTGGGGGAGGCGTAAAATCAAGTGAATTCCCTATGCAACATTCTCCTCGGTGGATGACCGGAATTCAGTCTGTTCTGGGCGGCGGCGCGGGGGAGACGATTTCCAGACCGGGATGGCGACCGGCTAACTGGTCGAGATGGGTGGGGTCGATGCGCACGTCCATCTCGACATAAGTCGAGCCGTACCGGCGTTCGAGAACGCTGGCCTTCTGATCGATTTGGGCGATCAGCTTGCCTTCGTGCACGGGCACACGGATGATCGCGTCAATCGTCTTGATGTTGAGCCGCTCGCGGACCCGCTCCACGAGCTCTTCCAATCCCCTGCCCGTCGCCGCGGAAATGCGTAGGGTGGCGGGCAGGCGATTCTCCAGCACCTGCATGATGCTGGTGTCGCTGGCGATGTCGCACTTGTTGAGCAGGTTCATGGTCGGCGTCCCGGCGCACCCCAGCTCCTCGAGCACTTGACCCACCGCCGTGACCTGGCGGGGCGCATCCTGCACCGAGACATCTACGACATGCAGCAACAGGTCGGCATGGATAGCCGCCTCCAGGGTGGCCCGGAAGGAGGCCACCAGTCGGTGCGGCAAATCGCGTACGAACCCGACCGTATCGCTGAGCAGCACGGACTGGCCTTCGCCAAGGGCCCAACGGGTGGTCTTGGTGTCCAGGGTCGCGAACAGTTTGTCCTCCACGTGCTGCCCGGCGTCGGTAAGAGCGTTGATCAGGGTACTCTTCCCGGCGTTGGTATAACCCACCAGCGAGACGGTGAACTCGTCGCGGCGGGCGCGGACCTCGCGTATCTTGCGACGATCGATCCCGGCGAGTTCGCGCTTCAGGTAGGCGATGCGCCGCCCGACGATGCGGCGGTCGATCTCGATCTGACGTTCGCCGGGCCCACGGGTCCCGATACCGCCGACCGTGCCGACCCCGGTACCGCCGCCGGCACCGGCGATCCGCTCCAGGTGGGTCCACATCCCGCGCAGGCGCGGGGCGGTATACTGCAACTGGGCTAACTCCACTTGCAAGCGGGCCTCGAGCGTTTGGGCCCGCGCCGCGAAGATGTCCAGGATCAGTTCGCTACGGTCGAGAATCTTACGCTCGATTACTTTTTCGAGGGCTCGAATCTGCGATGGCGCCAACTCGTTGTCGAAGATGACCACGGTCGCGTCGCCGGCGTCCGCGCGGTCGCGGCTCTCCTGCGGCTTGCCCCGCCCGGCGTAAGTTCTGGCGGACGGCCGCATGCGCTTTTGGGTCATACCGTCCGCCACCTCGGCCCCGGCGGCTTCGGCCAGGGACGCTAGTTCGCCCAGCGGGTTCCGCACGTCGAAGTCCACGCCGGGCAAAATGACCTTCACGAGCAGCGCCCGCTCGCGCTGGACCGATAAGTCCTCTCGTACCAATTCTGCCAACGGACCGAATCTCGCATCGAACGTGTCAGGAAGGTTAGAGCCGCTGGACCGCCGATCCTCCAGAGCCCGACAACGAGTATACCCGTGCCGGCGCAAGTGGACAACTGCGAACGCCATTCAGTCGATAAGACGTTTATGTCGTGTGCGCGGTTTCAAAAGGCTTCACGGCTTATCGGTCGAATGCGGTTTCGCGGTTCGCTACGCATGACTGAGACCGCCGTGGTCACATGCCTGGCAGCGGTGCTGCTTGGCGGGTGCGGTTCCTCCAGTGCCGGGGGCGGCGGCGCGGTGTTCAGCACGGTAGCCGGCGGGCGCGACACGGATGGAGACCGACTTGACGATACGTTGGAAAAGGCCATCGGCAGCGATCCCCAACTGCCGGATACCGACGGCGACGGCATCGACGACGGCGACGAGTACGACGCCGGAAGCGATCCCACCAAGCCGGATACCGACGACGACGGGCTGACCGACTTTGAAGAACTGGAACTGGGCAGCAACCCGCTCCTCACCGACAGCGACGAGGACGGTATCGGGGACTTCGACGAAGTACAGAACGGAACCAACCCGGTAAAGGCGGACAGCGACGGAGACGGTATCAACGACCAACTCGAAGGCGACTTCGGCAGCGACCCCACCAAGTCCGACACCGATGGTGACGGCTTAGGTGATCTCGAAGAAGTGCAAGCCGGCACCGACCCCACGTCGTCCGACACCGACGGTGACGGACTGGACGACGGGGCGGAAGTCAACCAATGGGGCACCGATCCCCTCAAAACGGATACCGACGGCGACGGGCTCACCGATGGCGACGAGGTCAACCGCGTGGGCACCGATCCGCTGCTGGGGGACACCGACGGCGAGGGCGTGACCGACAGCGCCGAGGACGCCGCCGGAGGCAACCCCACCACCGATGACGCCGATGGTGACGGCCTCCGTGACGACCAGGAAGAGCAGGCCGGCACCGATCCCAACAATCCCGACACGGACGGTGACGAGCTGTCCGACGCCGACGAAGTGAACCTTTACTCGACCGATCCGACGGACTCAGATACCGACGACGACGGGGTACTGGACGGTGTTGAAATCGAGGACGGGACCGACCCGCTGGACGCCGACACGGACGATGACTTCCTGACCGACTTCCAGGAGAAGTCGCTCGGGACCGATCCGCTGGACGCCGACACGGATGATGACGGGTTGGACGATTTCACGGAGTTCCACGATTTCCTGACCGATCCGCTGGTCGCGGACACTGATGAAGACGGGCTTAACGATGGCGACGAGGTGACGTATCAATCTGATCCGCTCGTAACGGACACCGATGAGGATGGGCTTCTCGACGGGGATGAGGTGGCCTTCGGCAGCGATCCGACGCTCGCCGACACCGATGGAGACGGGTTGATCGACTCGGCGGAGAAGGCCTTCTCCACAGACCCCAACAAGCAGGACACCGACGGCGATACCCTGACGGACGGTCAGGAGGTGGCCATCGGCAGCGACCCCACGTTGGCTGACACCGATGGGGACACTCTCGAAGACGGGGAGGAAGTGGCCGACGGCACCGACCCGACCCAAGCCGACAGCGACGGTGACGGGCTGGACGATGCGGCCGAGAAAGACCTCGGCACCGATCCGAACGATAGCGACAGCGACAACGATGGGCTGTCCGACGGCGATGAGGTCAACCTCCACAGCACCGAGCCCCTCGAGTCCGACACTGACGGGGACACGCACAGCGACGGCGACGAAGTCGACGC
>JAUWNF010000160.1 GCA_030612785.1 Phycisphaerales bacterium | reverse complement strand
TGGTATCAATTGGGCTTGCGCCCCACCGGGGTGGCGGAGATACCCGCACTACACAACCCGCGTTTCGACTTCACCGATGCCGCGATTGAGTTGGGGGTTCATCTCCATTGTGCAATCGCCCACCGGTTCCTGACATCGCCGCCCGCCTGGAAGTGCGGGTAGCGCTCGCCGCGCCCACAGAGCGTGCTACCCCCCCCCAATATCTGGAGGATTGCAGTGGCATATCCCCACAGATTGGGGTAAGATTGGCTACGGTTGGAATGGAGTGGTCGCGTCTCGTTGTATGGCAGGAGGAGTGATGCGCACCATCGCGGTCATCAACCAAAAAGGCGGGGTCGGAAAAACCACCACCGTCGCTAATCTCGGGACCGCCCTGGCCGTCGCGGGGCGGCGCGTGCTGTTGATAGACCTGGACCCGCAGACGCACCTGACGCTGAGCTTCAATGTTGAGCCGGACGCCAGCCGCCCCCATATCTACGACGTCCTGAGTGGTGGTGAATCGGTGAACCGGGCGGTGCACAAGGTGCGGAAGAACGCGTGGTTGATCAGTTCGCACATCGACCTGGCCGCCGCAGAGATGGAGTTGGTGAGCGTTGTCGGGCGGGAGGTTATCCTGCGGGACGCGTTGGCGGCGATGAAGCGCAAGTTTGACTTCGTGTTCGTCGATTGCCCGCCCTCGTTGGGTCTGCTGACGGTCAACGCGCTGACGGCCGTCGAGGAGGTGTTCATACCCTTGCAGCCGCACTTTTTGGCTTTGCAGGGCGTGGGAAGACTGTTCGAGACAATCGCCCTGGTGCGCGACCGCCTCAACCCCAAGCTATCGGTGAGCGGGATCTTGCTTTGCCTCTACGAGGCCGGTACGCGGCTGGCAGCCGAGGTGGTGCAAGACCTACGGCAGTTCCTCGAGAAGGCGCGCGGTACCGAAGTGCCCTGGGCTGACGCGCGCATCTTCGACACGATCATCCGCCGCAACATCAAGCTGGCGGAATGCCCCAGTCACGGGCTTACGATCTTTGACTATGAGCCGCGGAGCAACGGAGCCCGCGACTACGCGCGCCTGGCTAAGGAGGTGCTCGGCGAACTCGAGGCGCGGGACGAGCCCGCGGCGCCGGAGGTAGGCGCCCAAACAGCGCCCGAGCCGAGACCGGAGGATGACGCGGCGGAGGCGCCGTCCAAACCGGACGATTCCGGGGTGATCGTTACAATTGCCTGATCCTGAACTCATCATTGAGCAGGCGCCTGGTCGGCGGTTCTTCACTCGGTGGACGATCGTTTGGATCGCCGCGTGGATCGGCTTGTTCGTGCTCACCCACCTGCCGAAGCTCCCGGCACCACGACTACCGCGAGACAGCGACAAGGTGATCCACTTCTGCGCCTATTTCGTGCTCGCGCTGATAGGGTCGCGTTCAGCCCTTTCCCGGCAGGTTAAACTCACGCCCCGATGGTTGATTACCTGGATCGTTGTCTACGTGATCTACGGTGCCGCCGACGAACTACTGCAAGGTCCGGTGAATCGGCATCCCTCCATATGGGATTGGGCTGCCGACGTTGCTGGTGTGCTCGCCGCTCTGGGGATGGCCTACCTAAACCGCCCCAGAGAGTCGGGCTCCGATTCCTCGTGAGCGCCCGCCGGGGCTTCGTGCGGGTGTTACCAAGTGGTTACACTTGCCGCGGCTGGCCCCATCTAGAATGAATAAGGAAGGAACTGCGCCGCTCGACGGCTCCCCCCGCGTTTCGCAAGACCCGCCGCGTATGTTACGATGCACTTCCGGGAGTCGCCCGGCAAACCGAAGAGAAAGGGCCACAACGTGAAAAGACGCAAGGTGGTCGTGGTCGAGGACGAGCCCGCGATTTTGCAGGGCATATTGGATATGTTGGAAGCCAGCGGTTACGAAGCGGCCGGGGCGCCCGACGGCGAGGCCGGTCTGGACCTGAGCCGTCGCCAGGGCGTCGATCTGGTGCTGCTGGATTTGCTGTTGCCCAAGATGAATGGTCTGCAAGTCCTGGCGGAGTTGCGCAAGACGCACCCCACCCTGCCGGTGATCATCCTCACCGCGCGCGGCGCGGAAGAGGACCGGGTTCGAGGTCTGCGCCACGGCGCCGACGACTACGTGGTCAAACCGTTCTCCGCCCGCGAGTTGCTGGCGCGCATCGAAGCGGTCCTCCGCCGCAGCCCCGAAAGACCCGCACCCGTGAAAGCCATTAAAACCGCCACGGGGACCGTGGACTTCGACCGTTCCGAAATTGTGTTCAACAGCGGGCAGCGGACCGGCTTATCGGAGATGGAAGCTGGGGTGCTGGTGCACCTGGCGACCAACCCCGGGCGCGTGGTCTCGCGGGACGAGTTGCTCATGCGGGTGTGGGGCATCGGCGGGGCCAACGTGGAAACCCGGGCCATCGACATGCACATCACCCGCCTGCGCGGCAAGCTCAAAACCCCGGATGGCGACAACGGGCCCGAGTGGATCGTGACCGTGCGCGGCAAGGGCTACATGCTCGGGCCCGACGTCACCCTGGTAGCGTCCGAACAGACCGAACCGGAGTAACTTCCCCATGGTGGGCGGAACCCGAACAGTTCGTTTCGCCATAGTCGGCTTCGCCACGGTGGCGATACTGGTGCTCAGTGGATTGACCTGGGCGACCGTCGCCTCGCTGCGGCTCGAACGGGCGACGCGGGAGCGCCAGACCGCTCTGCACGAAGCACAAGCACAAGTGGACTTGCACAATCGCCTGGAGATTGCGCGCCTACGAATGGACCGGGAGATATGGCCGGCGCTCATTCGCGAGGCATCCAGGGATTATACGGAGTACGAGCCTATCGAGAAGCGCGACGAGGCCCGTTCGGGGAATGGCGACGCGGAGGAGTTGCCGCTGCGTATGGAAGGCGCCGAAAGCTGGATCGCCTTGCACTTTCAGGTAACTGAGGAACTGTGCTGGACGTCCCCGCAATTACTGGCGGCCAGGCCGCACGTTGCTGACCATGCCGCCGCCGATTCCAGCGCGCGCGGAAGCGAAACCGATTTCCGCGCCCCGCGCGTCACCTGCGTGGTGATCGACGAGTCGGATCCCGCGGCCGTCGAGCGCAAAGACTTGCTCGACCAGATGATGGCGGCGTACGCGCCCGAGGATTTCGCCGAGCGCATCGCCCCGGCCTGGGAGGCCTCCGCGGAGGGTCCGGCAGGCGGCAACGGCGAAGGTTCGTTGCCGGGGGCTGACGACAACCTGCGGCAGCGGCAGTCACAGTCCGTTCGATTGCAAAAACCTTTTCTCCCGCGCCCACTGACCTGTGAAACGCAGCAGCGCGTATACCGGGCCACCGGGCGGTACCTACTTACGCCCGCCGAGGAGGACGAGAAGGATTTCTTCGACGTGCGCGTCAACGAGATGACCGCGATCGAGCGTCCGTTGCTCGGCGGTGATGTGCCCAAGGTGGTGGTCGTTCGGCGCGTGGACATCGGGAGCGATCGGGTGTTCCAGGGCTTCGTCGTGGATTTGACCAAGTTGACTGAAGTGCTCGGCCCGCGCGTTCGGGACTTGTTTAGCGAAGTGAAACTCGAACCCGTCCACGCCCCCCGCGATCCCGACAAAGTGGCCACGCAACTGGGTTCGCTGCCGGTTCGGCTGGTTGTTCCCCAGCCGGCGGTTATCAGCGTCCCGGCGCATGCCAGCTTTGTGCCCACGACCGTGGGCTTCGCCTGGGGCACGGCGGTCGTCGCGCTCGCCGCGATCGGACTGGGTGTGAAACGCCTGGTCTCGCTGAGCGAACGCCGTAAAGAGTTCACCTACGCGGTGACCCACGAACTGAGGACGCCGTTGACCACGTTCCAACTCTACACCGACATGCTGTCCGCCGGACTGGTGCCGGAGGAGAAGAGGTCGTCTTACCTCGCCACTCTTCACCGGGAGTCGAAACGGCTTGCGGAGTTGATCGCCGAAGTGCTGGAGTTCTCGCGCGTGGAGAGCAACGCGGTGCAAGCTCAAATGCGCAACCACAGCATTCGTGAGCTGATGGACGCGATCCGCGAGCGGTATGCCGAGCGGTGCGGCGCCGCCGGCCTGACGCTTTCCATCGACGTTAACGGAACCGGTGATGCATCGCTGTACACCGATCCCCACATCGTTCTGCAGGTTCTCGGTACGTTGATCGACAATGCGTGCAAATACGCCCCGGCCCGCTCGTCCACACCGAAGGACCAGGAACCGAGAACTACTGCGCCCACAGTCCGGTTGCGGGTCATCAACGCCGGCAGCAAGCTGGCCATCGAAGTCGCCGACAACGGGCACGGGATATCACCGAAGGACCGCCCCAACCTGTTCAAGCCTTTCCGGCGCGGTTCCGGAGAGGGCGTGGGCAAAGCAGGCGGCGTTGGTCTGGGACTGGCCCTCGCCAAACGATGGGCCCGTCTGATCCACGGCCGGCTCGAACTCGTCGATCGACCCGAGCAGCGCGGCGCGTGTTTTCGCCTCACCTTACCGGCCGCCCGCCCGTGAGGTTCGCAAGGAACGGTGGCACGGACACAACAACAATCCAAAGCCCGCTGTTCCACGGGCTGTTGATCTGGTTGGCCACGGCGATCGAGCTGCGGCGAGTGTGGAACGTATGCCTGCAGGGCGGGGCGGGCTCTTGCCACCCAGGACGTGCCCGCGTTATGATCTGCAACCCGTTGTGGGACAGTGTCCGTAAGATGGTCCGCCGAAAGGCTGGCCGGCGTTGCGTGGAAGTCCTTGTGGTCCCGGCCGCATCCTTTAAGGAGACGATCATGAGTCGTGTGCTTGGCAAATATGCCGTGGCCGTGGCCGCTATAGGATTGGTGATGATGGTGGGATGCTCCACATCCGGTGGCGGCGGGGGCGGCACCCCCGGCGGCGGACAGGACAACGTCTCCGCGGGGTATGCAGCCTTCACCGCCCAGGGGTGTTCCGTCTGTCACACGACACAGTCCAACAACTTCAGCGATAGCAGCGTGGATGATATCGTCGATGTGCTCCTGGGCGAGATTCCCCACGAAGGTGGTGAGTTCGGCGATCTGACCGAGCAGGAGATCGAGGACATTACGGAATTCCTTCTGGCCGTCATGCTCGGGGAGGAGGACCTTGACGGCGACGACGGCGACGATGACGGTGAGGATGGGGTCGAAACACAGGCCCGCGAGTGGTTCGAGCAGGTCTGGACTGATTTCGACGAAAGTTACTCCCACTTCGAGGACAAGGCCGTGGACTGGGACAGCATCCGTGATCAGTACGAGCCGCAGTTCAGCGCGGACATGAATACGGACGAGTTTGTCGCACAGATCGCGGAGATGCTCGCCGAGTTGCGCGACCTGCACGTCTGGTTGTTCGACACCGATGGGGAAACCGTCGAGGTCTACACCAGGACCGCAACCCGTAATTGCCCGAACTTTTATCCGGAGGGGACGCAGCAAATGCAGGGTTTTCCGCTCTGGCACGGCTGGGCAGATGACAACATCGCGTTTATCAGCATCGAGTCGTTCGTTAACGAACAGTGGGATGGTTTGCGCACCGGGGACGTGGACAGCTTGTTTGCCACCTACGCCGAGGCGGACGCGATGATTATCGACGTCCGGTTCAACAACGGTGGTGATGAGACGATTGCCCGGGTCTTCGCCGGGCACCTGACCGCGGGCGGATACTTGTACGGCTATCACCGCACCAAGAACGTCGGCCCGGACCACAACGACTTCGGGGATTTCGTGGAGCATTTCCTGGACCCTGCGGAGAACGAGCGTTTCCTCAAACCGGTGGCGTGCCTGATCGGTGAGACCAATATGAGTTCGGCCGAGTGGTTCGTGCTGATGATGTTGGAGAACCCCGCAGTCACGCTGATCGGCGATACGACCCGGGGCAGTTCGGGCAACCCTCAGGAGTTCAGCCTCGACAACGGGATCAAGTATTACATTCCAAGCTGGGAAGCCTACCGTGCGGACCAGACCACGGAAATCGAAGACGTGGGCATTCCGCCGAGCAGCGGGTATGCCATTCCGCCGGAGGAGAGCTACACCGACGAGCGCGATCTCGTTCTGGAGCGCGGCATTGAGTTGCTGAAGTAGTAAGTACATGACTGGGAAATACCTCATCACTGTCGGGCTGCTGTCGTGCCTGGTGTTGCCTTCCTTTGTGCGGGGTTGCGGACCGCCGGACGATCCCGCGCCCACCAGCCAGCCGGCCTCCGCATCGGAACAGGCATATGCTCAGATCGCAGCGCTTCAAGAGACCCCGTCCGGGGGCGGTTCCCCAGTGGAACAGGCGCGGCTGCGCCGGGCGAACCGGCTCCGTCTGGTCGAGAAAGCCGATGCTTTTGTCCAGCGTTTTCCGCACAGCCTGTTGTGCGACGCGGTCTTGGTAGCCAAGCTCGAGGCCCTGGCCGCCCTGGCGTTCATGGACGGCGATCGTAGCGGACTCCTGTCGGCCAGCCGGGAAGTGCTGGCTCTCGACCGCGGCAAGAAGTCCGGTGCCTTGGCCGCTCACTACCTGCTGCAAGCCGAGCTCAAGCGCGCCGCCGGCAAGGGGACCAGTGCGTCGGAACTTGAGGGACTGTTTGTTACGCGTACCCTGGAGTATCTGGCGAAGTATCCCGACGGGGCCTCGTCGGCCGGCTGGTGGGGTCAGTTAATTGACCACGCCAGAACGCAGAATGACCCGGCTCGGGCGCGGGCGTACTTCGATCAGTTGACCCGTTACTTTCCCGAGCATCACGTGACGCGCCGCTACGCGCCCCTGTTCAAGCGTGGTCCGGAAGTGGGCCGGCCCTTCGCCATGCGCTTTACCGCGCTGACCGGCGAGGTGATCGACCTGTCAAGTTTGAGGGGCAAGGTGGTGTTGGTGGATTTCTGGGCCACTTGGTGCGTTCCGTGCGTGCAGGCCATGCCCGAATTCAAGGCGCTCTACGAGAAGCACCGTGCGGGGGGACTGGAGATCATCGGGGTCAATCTCGACACCGACAAGGCCAAGGTCATCCGCTTCATCAAAGACCACGGTATCACCTGGCCTCAGTACTTCGACGGGAAGATGTGGGACAACGCCCTCGCCGAGGCCAACGCGGTTAACGCCTTGCCCGTCACTTTCCTCATCGACCGCAACGGGATTCTGCGGATGACTCGAATCCAGGGCCCGTTGGAGGATGCGCTAGGCCCGTTTCTACAATCCTCCCCCGACTAATCTGAAGTTCCCCCGATTGGCCAGCCGTTATTGCGTGCAAAATCGCTGTTCTGAGGGTGCGAGCGGGTGCTGCGGAGGGGTTTCGCTGCTCAACACGTAGTCATGGATAATGTGTAAAGAATTCCATAGTGCACTATTGAC
>JAUWNF010000460.1 GCA_030612785.1 Phycisphaerales bacterium | reverse complement strand
GGAGCGGCTTTGCCGGCGGTTATGTCGCGCCGCTGGCGGGCGGCACCCATCTGTTCACCCTCCGCACTGCCCGGCTGCCGGTGGCGCCCACCCGGAGGAATGCGTCGCTTCTTCACCGGATGATACTGACGAGCCAACTCGGCAACACCGCCCCGGCTCGCAGGCCGAAGTGGGGCCGGCGTATTCGAGATGAGTTGTCCCAGATCTCCCTTGATAACGCCCCACCTCCGGAACAGGCCCTCGATAACCCGGCCGACCGCCGGTCCTATTCCGAAGTGTTAGCCGAACGCATAGCCGCGAAGCATGCCCGGGCCATCACGCGGGGTTGGGAGTTGTTCCATGAGGGCGAGCATCTCCAGGCCATTCGCCAATTCCAGTCCGCGGAGATTTCCGACCCCCACGATGCGGAGGCCGCAGTTGGGATCATCTCCTCCGCCGTTGTGGGCGGGAGCCGCGGGCTGGCGAACGTCGTCCTGTCGCGGGCAGTCAAACGCGGTCAAGGCCTATTTGATGTGGACGTTGACCTCCGGAACAAGCATTCCGATCCGGAGGTGATCCACCGCATCGTTGTCAACGTGAGCCGGTCAGCGCGCCAAAACACTGAAAGCATCAACCTGGCAGCGCTGAGTGCATTCCTCCTGTGGTTTTCCGGGCAACAGGATGAAGCCCTGCGCGTCGCGGAACGAATCTATGAAGAACATCGCACCTCGCCTTTTGCGTCGATGGCCGCGCAAATGCGCGGGGAAAGCGTACCTGCGCAGGATGATGCCTTCAGAGAAAGCACCGGGGAGTTCGCTCCGCTTGCCTGGGAAGTGGACGAAGGCAGTTTCTAGTCGGCGTTCACGGGTAGTGCGCATGGCAAGACGATCTGACGCAATCGGCGAGCGCAGCTCGACCTTCGCTTTTTAATCGATCATCGGTTTGTTAATGAGCAGCCAGACTTCCGATAGACCCGTCGATCCCCGCCATGCGCCGATCGGCTTG
This sequence comes from Phycisphaerales bacterium, assembly GCA_030612785.1. Classification (GTDB taxonomy): domain Bacteria; phylum Planctomycetota; class Phycisphaerae; order UBA1845; family UBA1845; genus JAAEQG01. The sequence continues at coordinate 2,631 of JAUWNF010000460.1, read as the reverse complement.
ATGGTTCGGCACCGCACGATGCTGTCGATTCTGGTGCACGGTGGGCTCTTCGCCCTGAGTTTGTTCTGCTCCTTCTTGCTCGCTTACAACTTCCGCTCCACCGGCCGGTGGTTCTCCAGCCTGTTTCTTCCCCTGCTCGTCATCGCTCTTCCAATCAAGCTTGCGGTGCTTGTCTGGACCCGGCAACACAGGTGCTCGTGGCGCTACGTGGGGCTGCGCGACTTGATGGGCGTTATCGGCACGTCCTACGTTGCCTCCTTCGGCTTCCTGGCCGTCTATTTCGCTTTGGAAAACATTTGGGCGCGGCTGCCCGGCAGCGGCGGGCTGCCTCTCATTAATCGAGACCTTGACTTCGGTCTCCGTCAGTCCGTTTTCCCGCTGGATTGGGCGTGTACGGTCGGGTTCGTGTGCATGGTCCGGGTCATTGTGCGCCTGTACCACGAAGATTATGAACGGGCCGGCGTCGGCCAACCGGGGCAGGCCCCCGCGCGCTTGCTGATTGTGGGGGCCGGCGACAGTGGCGAGGTGGTTCTGCGGGAAATCCTGCGGATGCGCGGCGACCGCTACAACGTGGTCGGGCTCCTCGACGACCGGCCTTCCCGACTCGGAGATCGCATTCACGGCGTGGAGGTCATCGGGCGCGGCGATGAGATCCGATCCATCTGCGAAACGCACCAGATCGACGAGGTTCTCATCGCCTTGCCCAAGGCGTCCCCCAAGGAAATCCGCCGGTTGGTCGAGTCGTGCCAGGGAACCAACCTTCGCTTTCGCACGGTCCCGCCGGTCGCAGATTTGATCGAGGGCAACGTCGAAGTTTCTCCCATACGTCCGGTGGAAATCGAGGACTTGCTGGGGCGCGAGCCTGTTCAACTCGACGAGGATGCCATCGGCGCGGTTCTGGCCAACCAGCGTATCGCGGTGAGTGGCGCGGGCGGTTCTATCGGCTCGGAAATGTGCCGGCAGATCGCCCGTTTCGGTCCCGAGCGGCTGATCCTGATCGAGCAGGCGGAGAATGCCCTGTTCGAAATCCACCGCGAACTCCGCCGGAGCTACCCCGACATCGACGTTGTTCCATATGTGGCCGACATCTGCGATGTGTCCCGGCTGCGGAGCGTCTTTGAGTCTGAGCGTCCCCGGATCGTCTATCATGCCGCCGCCCACAAGCACGTACCGATGATGGAGACCAACCCGGGCGAGGCCATTAAGAACAATATCATCGGCACCAGGGCGGTGGCGGACACCGCCATCGAGAAAGGTGTCGAGAAGATGGTGATGATTTCCACGGACAAGGCGGTTAATCCCACCAGTGTCATGGGATGCACCAAGCGGATCGCGGAACTGTACGTTCAACAGCTTAGCGACACTGAGCGCACGCAATTCGTGACCGTGCGCTTCGGGAACGTCCTCGGCTCCAGCGGCAGCGTCGTGCCTATCTTCGAGGCCCAGATCGCCGCGGGCGGTCCGGTGACCGTCACCCACCCGGAGATGACCCGCTACTTCATGACCATCCCCGAGGCGGCCCAGTTAGTGCTTCAGGCCGGTGTCATGGGCCAGGGTGGGGAAATCTTCGTGCTGGACATGGGCGACCCGGTGAAAATCATCGATCTGGCCCGCGACATGATTACCCTGAGCGGGTTGCGGCTGGACATCGACATCGACGTGGTTTTCAGCGGCATCCGCCCCGGCGAGAAGCTCTTCGAAGAATTATCCGTCGAGGGCGAGGACTTCAGCAGCACTAAGCATCCCAAGATCGCCATCTGGCGCAAACGCCCAGAAGACTGGCAGAGGATTTGCGAAGGCATCGAGAAACTACAGGCGATAGCTGACCGCGCCGCCCCAGACGAAATCCGAGCCCAACTCGCGGCCCTGGTCCCGGAGTACCAGACCGGTTCGGAGGTGCCTTCAGACGCGGCCGGTCCGTCCGAGGCAGCGTAGGCGCCCTTTCACGGTTGCGACTCGCACCTTCCGTTGCGCAGAGTTCATTCCGAGCCGTCACCCGATTGCTCGGAGAGCGCCTGGCGGAATCTCGTGATGCGGTCGGTGATGCGCTCGGCCAGATCGACCCTTCCCGTGGATTCGCTGAGGGCCAAAGCACGGTTCAGGGCGTCAAGCGCTTCCTCGTAGTGTCCCAGACCATCGCCGAGCACGATGCCCAGATTGTAATGGGCGGCCACGTTGTCGGGATCGACACGTATTGCCGCCCGGTAGTGACGCACCGCTGACTCCGCATCATCCGTGCGACCGCAGATCATCCCCAGGCCTATGTGGGCCGCCGCGAAATCGGGTTTCGCCTGGAGGGCGCGCCGATAGTGCGCCCGAGCAGGCTCGAACTGGCGGTCGGCCGCCAGCAAATCGGCTAGCTTGCAGTGCACGACCGCACGTTCAGGTTCCAGGGACAATGCCTTGCGATACGACTCGATGGCTTCGTTGGTCCGCCCCACGGCCGCGAACTGATCCGCGCGCCGCAGCAGTGCGTCTGCAGAGGGTCCTTCCGCCCTTGCGGTTGCCCTAGCCTGGTCTGCGGAAAGGTCGGCCTCGAGTTCGAGGCCCAGCGCCTCCAGGGATGCGCGGCGTCCGGGATCCAGTTCCAGGGCTTCGAGCAGGCGGCGGTTTCCCTCGTCGGTTCGTCCG
>JAUWNF010000590.1 GCA_030612785.1 Phycisphaerales bacterium | reverse complement strand
CGACCGTTTCTCTCGACGCAAAGCGGCAGCCAACTCCTTCACCGCACCAACCCGCGTCACCGTCAAAGGTGTCCTCATGAGCTACGCCTCCATGCTGGAACACCTTATATATCGGCACATTCATACTAGATTCAGTATAAGAGCACATGACGGATCGATGTTGCCGGGCTCGATTATCGTTACTCCCTCCGCCGCAGTTGACCGCACGCGCCGTCCACGTCCAGCCCGCGACTGGACCGTAGATGCGCGTTGGTCCCCCGCGCACGCAGATGGTGCAAAAAGGCGTGGGCGGACGCCTCGCCCGGACGTTTATAGGGAAACCCCTCGACCGGGTTGTACAGAATCAGGTTCACGTTGCAGCGCATGCGCCGGGCGAGGTCCGCGAGTTGGCGGGCGTGTTCCGGTCGATCATTGACGTCGGCGAGCAGCACGTATTCCAGGGTCACCTCGCGCCCGGTCCGGTCGAAGTAGTAGCGGGCGGCCTCGACGAGTTGCGCGATAGTGACGCCCTTGGCCCACGGGATCAGCTCGCGCCGCAATTCGTCGGTCGGTGCGTGCAACGACAGGGCCAGCGTCACCTGCAGGTCTTCGTGGGCGAGTCGCCGCATCTGCTTGGGCAGGCCGATGGTGCTGATGGTGATCTTGCGGGCGCCGATGTTCACGCCCCACGCGGCGTTGATGGTCCGCACCGCCCGGATGGTGGCGTCATAGTTGACCAGCGGCTCGCCCATGCCCATGAAAACGATGTTGGACAACCGCGTGTCATCCTCCGCCTGGTGGGCGACAACCATGGCCTGTTCGACGATCTGACCGGCCGACAGATCCCGCCGCACGCCGTCGATCCCGCTGGCACAGAACACGCACCCGACGGGACAGCCGACCTGCGTGGAGATGCACGCCGTCCGCCGGTCGTCGGCAGGGATCGAGACGCACTCGGCGGTCTCGCCGTCGGCCCAACGTAGCAGGAATCTGGTCACGCCGTCGCCCGCACGTGCGCATTGGACGATCTGCGACTCGTACAGGTAAAGGCGCTCCGCTAGCCGTTGTCGCAGAGCCTTGGGCAGGTTGGTCATCTGGTCGAACCCCCGGGCGCCGCGGCGATAGACCCATTCGAGAATCTGGTCGGCCCGGTACTCGGGCTCGTCGAGGTCGGTCAGGAACGCACGCAGCGTATCCGGCGTGTGGTCGAATAACCGCCGGCGTGCATCCGTATTGAGTTGAGTCCGTTTCGTAGCCAAGAGTTTTGGCGAGCGACGCCCGCCACACATAGAGCCCGCTGTGCAGACCACCCGTCTCAGGTGTCTCTCATCAAACGCTGGTAATCCTCCGGCGTGTCGAGGTCCTGGATCACGCCGGGCGAAGCGCACTCGATCAAACGCACCCGCCTGGCATGACGCTCGGCGAGCACCTTGAGGCCGCCGTCCTCGATCCGCTGGACCTCGGTTGCCAACGCCACCGGGAACACCATCGGATGGCCTTTCGTACCGGCGTGGGCGGCGATCACAATGCCGCCCGGCGCGGCGCGATAAGCGCCGGCCACCGCGCGAACGTCTTCAACCGAAACCTGCGGCATGTCGCCGGGGCAGACCATATAACCGTCGGTGTCATGGACCTGACATCGTTCGTTGAGGGCCGCCATGCCGAGCCGGATCGAGTCCAGCATCTCCGAATCGGGGTCATCGTTGAGCGCGACGATGAAGCGCGGGTCTTGGCTAACAGCCAGTGCTTCGTCGATCGCGCTGGAGGTAACCACACACAATCCGTTGATGTCCCCCCGCAGAACAGCTTCAATGACCGACTCCAGCACGGTGCCTTCTTGCGTGGGCAGCAGTTGCTTCGGCTCACCCATGCGTGCCGATCGGCCCGCCGCCGGGATGATCGCGAAAACCTGGACGTCGGTCGCATCGTCCATCACCGAAGCCTCTCACTGCCACCCTTCGTCATCGCGAACCGTCCGCGACGACGGGCGTGGGGCCGACCACCACCGGCGTTCGGTGCGCGCGCCGTTCCTCGATCAATTGGGCGGCGATGCTCACCGCGATCTCCGGCACGGTGAGCGCGTGGATCGGCAGGCCGATGGGCGCGTACACGCGGTCCAACCGGGCGCGCTCGACGCCTGCCTTGAGCAGGTTATCACGAATCAGCTTCACCTTGCGGCGGCTGCCGATCATGCCAATGTACTTGGCATCCGAATCGACCACCGCCGCCAAAGCCCGCTGGTCGTGCATGTGTCCGCGAGTGACGATCACTACATACGTCGCCCGGTCGATCGGGTATGCACGCAACGTCTTCTCGATGCCCGCGGCAATTGGCTCGATCGGCGGCGGCAGGCACTCGGCGTTGGCGAAGACCTCGCGGTCGTCCACTACGACTACGCGGAACTCCAGCCCCACGCACAGTCGGGCCAGTTCAGCCCCTACGTGACCGGCTCCGGCGATCAGCAGCGTGGGGGCGCACTCCACGTTGATGCGGTAGGCCACCAGTTGCCCCGCTTCCTCCACGCGCAGGTCGATCGTGGCGTGGCGGCCGGCCCGGAGGTTCTCGATCGCCTTATCGAACTGCTCTGCTTCGGCGGCTTCGCCGATCGGCACCACGGCAACGTCCATCGTCCCCCCGCAGGTCAGCCCGTCCTCCGCAGCCGAGCCCGCGTCAAGTCGGAAGTTGAGCACCTGGGGTGCTCCGGCTTCGAGCAAGGCGAAGGCCTGCTTGCGCACCTGGGCCTCCATGCCGCCGCCGCCTAATGTGCCGTATGTTCGCATCGCCT
>JAUWNF010000365.1 GCA_030612785.1 Phycisphaerales bacterium | reverse complement strand
ATTACGCCAGCGATCCGGCTCAGAAGACAGGTAGACCATCCACGCCCGGGCCGACTCGGTTTTCAGGAATGCCGGCATGTCGTCGGCGAGTAGTTCGAGCGCGGCCTCAGTGACGACCGTATGCCCCCGCTCACCCCAGGCCCAGGCCATAACGGCCGGCCCGAGCACCGCCAGGATCATCACGCCGTGGCATCTGCGCATCGCTTGCAGTCACTATTCGGAGCGCACTTCTTTGGACAGCTCGTTGCTTCTGGCCACCATCTTATGGGAGAGGTCTAACAAGTGGGTCCGCATCACCAGGAGGGCGGCATCGAGTTGCGGATCGATATCCGGGCGATCATTACGGTCGATCTCTTCCTCCTCTTCTTCCGCGTCTCCTTCCGCATCGGCGTCGGCGTCCTGCGAGGAGCCCTTTATCGACTCCTCGGTCGCGTCGCCTTCCGCGGCGCCGGGAGCCACCCCGGGCTCGTCCGAGACGTCCGTCTTTTTGGCAGCCTGTTTGGCCCGCTCGATCTCGGCCTGGAGGTCAGCCTCTTCATCGGACAGCAGCTTCAGGGCCAAGGTCTCAGCCTGCGCTCCGATGATGTCGCGTTTCCTGAAACCCTGTAGTATCTTCACGACCTCCTTGGACACTAGCGGAACGGATATGTCCGGCTCCACACCCCATTCCACGGAGTCGTCCTCACGGTGCAGGCTCCTGCCGCTGGGAAGGTAGTAGCGCGCGGTGGTGAGCTTCAGATGCGCCTCGGTCTGGGCCAACTGGATGAGGTTCTGCACGCTGAACTTCCCGAAGGTTCGCTCTCCGACAACCAGCCCGCGATGATGATCCTTGATCGCCCCAGCCACTATTTCCGAGGCCGAGGCACTGGACTCGTTCGCCAGGACCACCAGCGGCAGGTCCCGATAGGGCCCCCTGCGCCGGGTGGCGATAGGCCACTCCTGGCTGTGCAGCCCGCGCGTGCTGACGATCCGCTCGCCCTCGCCGAGAAACAACTCCGAGAACTGGACGGCAGACCGCAGCAGTCCCCCGGGATTAAAGCGCAGGTCCAGAATCAGCCCACGCAGGTTGTTCCGGGCCAGTTGGTCGATCGTTCTGATCAGGTCCTCAACGGTGTTGTCCTGGAAGCTGACCACCCGGATGTAGCCGATGCCGAACTTAGGGTCGATCATGTATTGCCACTGCTGATCGTCCCCCGGGTCTCGGGCGAAGCCTTTGATCGAATTGATCTTGATCTCGGTGCGTTTGAGAGTGAATTCCAATTCCTCCGGTTCGGACTCGCGCCGAATGGCCAGAGTCACCGAGGTATCAACTGGGCCGGTGATCGTTTCCACCGCCTTGGTCAGCGACAGGCCCAGAATCGACTCGCCGTTCACTTTGGTGATGATGTCGCCCGCCTGAATCCCCGCGTCGTAGGCCGGTGAATCCTCGATCGGCGAGACCACGATGATTTCGTAGTCTTTGAGTTCCGTGTTGTAGTGCTTGCGGATCGAGATGCCCACGCCGACGAAATCGCCGCGCGTGTGTTTGTTGAACTCCGGCATCTGCGCGGGCCACATCACGCTCGTGAATTCATCCAACTCCTCCAGGCAACCTTCCATGAATTCGTTGACCACCAGCTCTTCAGGGAGTTGGATCGTCTGGCGGTTGATCTTCAAAGCGTTGTTGAACTGGTTCCGGGCGACCTTGAAATCGACCGTCTCCGCCCGGCGCACCTTCTTCAGGTTTTCGCGGATGCGGTCGCGGAACAGTTTCAGTTGCAGGTCGTCACTCAACGACTCGAACAGCTTCCCGAGCGAAGCCGATTCGCTCAACAGCAGCATCTGCTCCAGTCCCGCCTCGGTGATGGCCCGGAAATCCGCTTTCTCCACGTACTTCTGGTTGATCTCACGGAAGGCGGCCTCGACCATCCGCTTCTTGATCCCCACCATCCGCTCTTCCCACTTGCTATCCTCGGTATAGATGGCATCGAGACGCGCGTGCGCGCGGCATTCACGGGTCAGCTTCCGCACATCGGGATCGTGCTCCAGAATCTCGCCGATCTGGTAGTACAGCGACAGGGCGTCGAGCCACTCCTTCTTCGAGCGCAGTTCCTCCGCCTCCGCCAGGGCATCGTCGATCAGGCTCTGGACCCATTTCTCCTTACGAAAGGCCTCTTTGCTGACCGCGGTGTTCAAGGCCCGCACGGCGTAGTTCAATCCCTTGGAGAAATCTTTCTTGTCGTGGTACTTCTTGGCCCAGGTGACGTACTTTTCGTAGTCCGCGAGCGTCATCTCCGCCCGCATTTGCATCTGTTCGTTCCATTCGTCGAGCCATTCAGAAAGTCTGACGGCCGTTGCGTCGGAGCTGGCCAGCTTGGCGAGCTTGGCGAGCTTGGTCGTGGCGTCCTCGAAGCGCCCCTGGTGGATCAGCCCAACGCTGTCACTCCAGGCCTGCTCCGCCCACATGACCGAGGTTTGCGCGTCTTCCGGGGCCCCGGAGACCGAGCTACCCCCCCAGAGCCACGCTGTCGTCACGATCAACAGGGCGAAACGGACGGCCCGCTTTCCACGTACCCCACCAAGATTCATGTCGACTCCTTCCGATTCTCTATAAGGATTGTACGGCTTGATTGCGGGGAGGTCCAATATCTAACCGCCGCCGACTTCTCCCCCCACTACAGTCGGCCAAGTCCCCCGGCTCACTTACGCTCTACCCATAGAAATCTGCCGCTGCCCAATACACACGCGGAAACGCCCACTTGACGGAGGCGCCCTTGTCCGATATTCACGTTCTACCTGTGACCTTTCTATGTCGGACGTGCCCCGATGAAGAGCGATTCTGGTTCACCGTCTTCCGGTCATCCACGGTTCCCCGAAGCCATTACCTTCGACGACCTGCTGTTGGTTCCGCAGCGCTCCGACGTGTTGCCGGAGAAGGTGGACGTGCGCACGCGTCTCAGTCGTCGTATTCAGTTGAACATCCCGCTGGTCTCCGCCTCCATGGACACGGTCACGGAGTCCGCTCTGGCCATCGCCATTGCCCAGGAAGGCGGCAGCGGTTTCAAGCACACAACCCTCGATGTCGAGGCGAAATGCCGCGAGGTGCGCAAGGTCAAGCGTAGCGAAAGCGGCGTCATTCTCGACCCCGTGACTCTCGGACCCGATCACCCGGTGGCGGCGGCCCAAGAGGTCATGGAGCAGCACAATATCTCCGGCGTTCCCATCGTGCGGGAAGATGGCACGCTGGCGGGCATCATCACGCGGCGGGACCTCAAGTTCGCGGAGTCCTCCGACCTGCACATCCGTGAGGTAATGACCTCCAAAAACCTCATCACGGGTCCGCCGGAAACCACCCTGGAGGAAGCTGAACGCATTCTCACCACCGCCAAGGTGGAAAAGCTCCTGTTGGTGAACGACCAGGGGAAGTTGGCGGGCCTGATCACCATGCGGGACGTGGAGCGGGCCCGCGAGTTCGGTCACAGTTGCAAGGACGATCGTGGGCGCCTGCGTGTCGGCGCCGCCGTCGGCGTGCACGACTACGAGCGCGTCGAGGCCCTGCTGGCTCACGACGTGGATGTCATTGTGGTGGACACCGCCCACGGGCACAGCGCCAACGTGATCGAGACGGTTAAGACCCTGCGCAAGAAGTACGACGTGGAGATTGTGGTCGGCAATCTCGCCACCGGCGAAGCCGCGCGCGAGCTGATCGATGCCGGAGCCGACGGCGTCAAGGTCGGGGTGGGACCGGGAAGCATCTGCACGACGCGAGTGATCTCCGGCTGCGGCGTCCCCCAGTTGACGGCGATAATGGACGTGTGCCGGGTAGCGGCGTCCGCCGGCGTACCGGTGATCGCCGACGGCGGCATCCGCCGCTCCGGCGACATCACCAAAGCCATCGCCGCCGGCGCGGACAGCGTTATGATAGGGTCGTTGTTTGCCGGGGTGGACGAGTCGCCGGGCGAGGTCGTCACCTGGCGCGGCCGCCGCTTCAAAACCTACCGCGGCATGGGCTCGATGGGAGCGATGGTGAAGGGCTCGGCGGACCGCTACGGGCAGAAGACCCCGGATAGGGGAGGAAAACTGGTTCCCGAAGGCGTGGAGGCGATGGTGCCCTGGCGGGGGCCTCTGGCGGACTTCATCTTCCAACTGGTCGGCGGTCTGCGTGCGGGGATGGGCTATTGCGGCGCGGGCACCATTGACGAACTGCGCCAAAGTGCTAAGTTCTATCGTGTGACGGCCGCGGGCGTGGCGGAGTCACATCCTCACGACGTTACTATTACGAGGGAGTCGCCGAATTATGAAATCGACTATCCCACAGATCAATAAGGCGCGATTCACGGTGTGGCTGGTCGCCGTCGCCGTCATGGTTGCGGGCGGGTGCAACGAGTTGATCAACCCTTTCGTGGACGACGTGCCCGCGACC
>JAUWNF010000696.1 GCA_030612785.1 Phycisphaerales bacterium | reverse complement strand
GGAGCGGGCGAAGGAATATAGCCCAGGGCGTCAGCCCTGGGTCACCGGACCGCCTATGACCAAGCCCCGGAGGGGCGACGGAAGATGTTTTCGCGTAAGGTCTTTCCATCGCCCCCGCTGGTCGTCCCCCACCCCGAGGCGGGCATTGCCCGCCAACGGGATGGGCCACCCGTCTAGTGGCGGAGAACGCGACGACGTCGCGGCGCGCGCCCCTGACCCGTTTGCGAGGACGGAGCAGAGCCCATGAACCTCCAGTCCGAAACCCATTGGGCCAGAGAACTGCAGTTTGTCGTACCGTGCCGGTGCCACGGCATTGTCCACCAGATTCTTGACGGCGAAGCCGTGCTCTACGATCGGCAGAGCGGGCGAACGCACCGGATGAACCAGACCGCGCTTTGGATCTGGCAAGCCTGTGACGGACGCTCCACCACACGACAACTGGCCGAGCGGTTGACACTGGCCTACGACGTGCCGGTTGACCGAGCGTTGGACGATATCGAACAGTCGATAGCCGCCTTCGCCCAGACCGACCTGGTAACCGCTGCGGAGGATCAATGACCACCGGTTGTGCTGACAACCTGCTGGGCGAGCGTTCCCGCATGGTGTTCGGCGCGGCCCGGGCCGGCGAGTATGGCGCGTGCGGCGCCGCGGTGAACGAGCGCGCCCGCTTTCGCATCGGACCGGTCCAACTCGAACTTCGCAGCGACATGCCCGACGCAGCGGAGGACTTCACCTTCCTCTATCGCGGCTGGCGGCACGCCGAACCCGGCGCCGAGGCGATCCACATGGAGATCAAAGCGGACGGCCGTACGCTGTGGGGCGCCCGACGCTACGCGATCATCGGCGATGGGGAGCAGGTCTTCAGCGGTCTGCGGCCGGAGGAAGTGCTGCCCTATCTCGAATGGGGCATCAACTACCGGGTGATCGCCACCCGCAACGAATTCCTGCAACTGCACGCCGCGACCCTGGCGTACGGCGGCCAAGGGGTCATGCTGGTTGGCGAGTCCGGTTGTGGCAAGTCCACGCTCACCGCCGCCCTGGTGTCCCGCGGCTGGGGCTATCTGTCCGACGAGTTCGCCCTGATCGCCCCCGACACCTGCCGCCTATACCCGTTCCCCAAGGCGCTGTGCATCAAGGTGGGCTCCTTTGATCTCGTCCGGCGGTTCGGGCTGCCGTTGTGGCGGCGGCGTCCCTACGTCAAGGCGTTCAAAGGCCGTGTCGCATACGTCAGCCCGCACGAATTGAATGTGGAAACGGGCAGTGTCCCCATTCGGCTGATCGTGTTTCCGCGCTACACCGGTGGCCGGACAACGCTGCACCCGGTCTCCCGTAGCCGGGCGGCCTTCTCGCTTGCCGCCAACGCATTCAACCGCCACCTGTTCGGTGAGCGCGTCGTCTCCATAATGGGTGAAACCGTGCAAGGTGCACAGTGCGTCGCCCTCGAACCGGGCGATCTCGAAGAGACCCGCGCGCTGCTCGAATCCTTGCTGTCGAATCCGCAATCATAGTCTGCAAGGGATGCGGGGGTTGGCCGATCAGACACTCCGGGCAGGCGTGTTTCGACCTACATCTGTTCCAGGGTCTTGATGCCCAGTAGACCCAGACCGAGTCTGAGCGTACGGGCGGTCACGTCGCACAGGCGCAGGCGGGACATGCGGAACTCCTCCGGCGCGTCGATCACCCGAACGCCGCGCACCCGGTCGTAAAAGAGCGAAAACGCCTTGCTGGTCTCAAAGAGATAATCGGTCAGCACGTTAGGCCGCAGGTCGGCGGCGACGGTGGCGATCACGTCGGGCAGGCGGCACAGCACCTTGGCCAGCTTGATCTCGCTGTCGTGTT
>JAUWNF010000201.1 GCA_030612785.1 Phycisphaerales bacterium | reverse complement strand
TACGGCTCCTGCCACATCACCGGTCCCCAAGTGGGAATTCCGGGACGGAGAGTGGGTTGAAGTGAAACCGGAACCCGCCGCAGGCAAGAGGCCGGCGACGACGGCAGCGCCGCCCGCTGTGCGGGAGGCACGCGAGGAAATCATCGAAATAACAGTCGGCGAGCCGACGACAAGCAGCGCCCCGGCAGTTACGCTCCCGGCGGAGTCGGTGCCGGCCACCCCGTCGCAACCACGTTGGATTTACTACAACGGGAAATGGATTGAGACCGAAGCACCGACCACTACACCGGCGGAAGCCGCCGTCAAGGAAGCAGTGGCGGAGCCGGACCGAGCGACGCAACCGTCCATCGACTGGGCGCAGGTAGCCGGGCTGAACGAACAGCGGGTGATCAGGATTTCCGCCAGCGCGCTGCGCGAGGGCGACCCGCGACATAACATTGTGATCCGCCCGGGTGATGCCATCCGCGTGGTTGCTGGAGACCACGGGGAATACTACCTGATGGGCCACGTCGCGCGCCCGGGGGCGTATTTGCTGACCGCGCGGATAATCACGCTCAAGACGGCCATTGCGTCCGCAGGTAACCTCGGGCAACTGGCCTGGCCGACGCACTGCACGGTCTACCGCCGTCTGGGCGACCGCGAGCAAATGATCCAGGTGAACCTGGACGCGATTTTCGCCGGTAAGGAGCAGGATTTCTTTATCAAGAAAGACGACTTGATCCTGGTGGGCACGCATCCGGTGGCGACTTTCCTGGCGGTACTACGCAACGCGTTTCGGGTGAGCTATGGGTTCGGTTTCGTCTACGACCGCAACTTCGCCGACATCGATAGTTACGGAGGCCAACCCAATCCCGCGTACCAGCAGAAGCAGTTCCCCAACCTCTTTCAGTAACGCTTGGCATGACGCAGAGCAACGTTGATATTCAGGAATTCTGTGCATCCCCGGCACCCGAGGATCGCCGGCGGATTATCACGTGGGTTCGCGTCGCCGTCGTGGGCGCGTTGCTAGTTTGGATCTTTTGGAGTCCCTTGTGCAATGTCGCCAACCGTTGGAACACCGATGCGAACTGGTCGCATGGTTGGCTGGTGCCTCTGTTCAGCCTCTATTTTCTGCATACGCGTCGCGAGACGATTGGGCGCACGCCGGCGAAAACCAGCTACGTCGGCTTAGTCGCACTGATCTTGTCCTTGGGTGCGTATATGTTCTTCTTCGCGGTCATGCCCTTCGGCTACCTGCAACTGTTGTCGCTGGTAGGCGTGATCTTCAGCATTGCCTTGTTCCTGGCCGGTTGGGCGATGCTGCGTGTCGTGTGGCTACCGATCCTGTTTCTTTGTTTCGCGAACCCGATTCCGGACCAGTATTACGTTCAACTGACGATGCCCCTACGAATGCTGTCCACCCGAGTCTCGGCGATGTTGCTGAGCCTGATTCCTGATATCGAACTGGAAGTGCAGGGGGTAGTCATCGATTATTTGTACCGGGGCTACCCGGGGGCGCTCGATGTGGAGGAGGCCTGCGCGGGCATGCGTTTGATCATGGCCTTCGTGACGCTAGGCGTGGCCATGGCTTACCTCGGCAACCGCCCCACCTGGCAGCGAATCTGCATGGTGGCGGCGTGCGTCCCCATTGCGATGTTCTGCAACATCGTTCGGGTCACGGCAACCGGGGCTCTTACAGTCTACGGTTATGGCGAACTGGCCCAGGGCACCGCGCACGAGTTGCTGGGGCTGGCCATGCTCCCTCTCGCCTTTGGCCTGTTTGCTCTGACCGGCTATCTGCTGAAGCATCTGTTTATTGAGGAGGAGCCTGACGGGGCGGAGGACACACCGCCAGCGAGGGAATCCGCATGACGAGTGTACCCGCGACAATTCAGGAACCGGTCGCCCTTCCTACCCGGCGCGAGGAGAGCGGCGGTGGGGTTAGCTTATCCGCTGCGGACTTCGCCGCGATCCTCAAGGGGCGCCTCGTGATGATCCTCGGGTTGTGGTTGCTCTTCAGCATCATCGGAGTGGGACTGTTCTTCCTGATCTACTTCAAGTTCCCAACGTATAGCGCGGAGGCCTACATCGAGTGTATCAGCGACCTACCGAGCCGAACCGGCGAACTGGGCGACCCCATGATCGACAAGGACCGGCACGAGCGCTTTCTGGCGAGCCAGGCGTTGGCAGCCCTTGATCCGCAAGTGCTCAGCCTCGTGCTGCAATCACCTGAGGTACGCGCGACGTCCTGGTTCACCGAGGCCGACAAAGCCATACTCAGGCTGGAACTGGAAGACGATATCAGAAGTGCGCCCATGCGAGATACCAACTACTTCCGCATTTCCATGGGGACTCGCGCGCTGAAAGACGCGGCTGTAATCGTAAACCAGGTCGCGACGATCTACCTGGAGAAGGTGCGTAACCGGTCGGCGAACGCCTACCGTCGGGAACTGCAGGCCTATCAGAAAGAGCAGAGTGCCTTGCAGTCGCAGATCCGCGACAGACTCAGAGTGATTCAGGACTTTGGGAACACCTTGGAACCGGGAGAACTGCGCCAACAGGGGCAACACGGGCCCCTGGTCATGGAAATCATCGATCGCCAGCAGATGGTCGCGATGCTCGAATTGCAAACCATGGAGTTGGAGTCGTTCGTCAAGATCTACACGGACCCCACGGGCCCGGGAGTCACCGTAGAGGACTCCCAGGCGGTGGAGGCCGATCCGCGGGTGATCTCCCTGGACAACCAGCTCAAGTACCTGGAGCAGGAAGTGGAGGTGGCGTTGCGCGATCTCGGCCCGGAGCACCGCCAGGTGAGAATGATCCAGCGTCGCTTGGAGGCGGTACGGCGGCAGACCGCCGAGGTCCGCGAAACCACCCTTCACAAAATCCTGGAGTTCAAGGCGGAACAGGTTCAGTCCGCATTCCTCAACTCGCAGCATCAGTTGCTCTTGGCTCGGGAGCGGCTCACCGAAGCTCAGGCGCGGCAGGCCGACCTGGAGCGCAAACTCGCCGAACACGAAACGCTCAAAGACGAACTGGAGATGCTCAAGCAGAGCAAAGAACAGCTTGACGAGTACGTCCGCGAGGTGGAACGCGTGGTCCGGGAGCAGAATGCGGTCAAAATCGAAGTGGCTCGGGCCGCCGTCGATCCACTGGAGCGCAGCAGCCCGAGCCTGTTCATGCTCCCCGCTTGCGTGATCCTGGCGCTGGGGTTGGCTATGGGCATCGCCGTGGGCCTGGAATTGCTGGACACTTCCGTGCGCACCCCGCAAGACATCGTTCGGTATCTTCGCGTCCCCTTGTTAGGCACGGTTCCAGACGTCGATGACGAGGAAGTGGATATCGAGGAGGTGGAGACCGCGGTACAGGCGGCACCCCATTCGATGGTGGCCGAGGCCTTTCGGACCATCCGCACCAACCTGCGCTTCAGCGCACCGGCGGATCGCCAACGCACGTTGCTGATCACCAGCCCCCGCCCGGAGGACGGCAAGACCGCCGTGGCCTGCAACTTGGCGGCGTCCATCGCGCTGGCCGGACGACGCGTGCTGCTGGTCGACGCCAACCTGCGCCGTCCGGCCATCCACCGGATCCATACCAACCTCGGACAAACCGGCCTGAGCAATTTCCTTATCGGCGGGGCCAACTTTGAGGAGTTGATCTGCTCGACGGAGGTGGCGAATCTCGACGTCGTCGGTAGCGGACCCATGCCTCCCAATCCGGCGGAATTGCTCAACAGTGCGCTGGTAGGGGAATTCCTGGAGAGCGCCGTGAGCCGGTATGAGCAAGTCATCATCGACACGCCACCGGTGTTACTGGCCAGCGACGTGTCGGTCTTGGCCACCCGGGTCGACGGGGTCATTTTGGTCTGCCGGGCCAAGGACAACTCTCGCGGTCAGGCCCAACGCGCCCTGTCCCTGCTGGATCGGGTGAATAGCTCGGTTTTCGGCGGGATTCTGAACTGTGCCCAGGTCCGTCGGGGCGGCTACTTCCGTGAGCAGTTGCGGACTTTCTACGAATACCAGGAAGAAGAGGGCGAGCGTGCCCCGGCAGGTGAGCGGACGCTCCCCCCCGCGATGTCGAAGAAGATCGACACCGCGCAGGAGCACCATCGGAGCGATGACGACGCCGAAGCGGACGAGAAGGCCTAGCCGGCGTGGCCTGCGTTGTCCGCAGACGATCGACGATTGGGGCTTATTGCTAATCGCTGAGAGTCAATAACAGTTGATAGCTATTATAAAGTGATCTCCCATGCGTGCACTGGTAACCGGTGGTGCGGGATTCCTCGGCAGTCACCTGTGCGATCGTTTGTTGGACGACGGGCATGAGGTGATCGCCGTCGACAATTTCTTCACCGGCTCGAAGCGGAACATCAAGCACCTGTTGCAGCGCCATGATTTCGAGCTGATCCGCCACGATATAGTGAATCCCCTGCTGGCGGAAGTCGATTGCATTTTCAACCTGGCGTGTCCCGCCTCGCCGATCCACTATCAATACAACCCGGTCAAGACGGTCAAGACGTCGGTGATGGGTACGCTCAACATGCTCGGCCTAGCGAAACGCGTAAAAGCCCGCGTGCTCCAGGCGTCAACGAGCGAGGTCTACGGCAACCCCGCAGTCCACCCCCAAGTGGAATCTTACTGGGGCAACGTGAATCCCATCGGCCCGCGAAGCTGCTACGACGAGGGGAAGCGCGTAGCCGAAACGCTGATGAGCGACTACCACCGCCAGAACGGGGTGGACATTCGCATCATCCGTATCTTCAACACCTACGGCCCGAGGATGGCCGTCGGTGACGGGCGCGTGATCTCGAACTTCATCGTGTATGGGCTTCGCGACGAACCGCTCACCATCTACGGCGACGGCAGCCAGACGCGCAGCTTTTGCTATGTGGACGACATGATCGAGGGGATCGTGGCGCTGATGAACTACACCGGCCCCGGCCCCGACGAGCCGGTCAATGTCGGCAGTTCGCACGAAATCACCATGAACGAGTTGGTGGCGACACTTGGCAAGGTGATGGGCAAGGAACTCAAAACCGTGCGCCAACCCCTACCGGAGGACGATCCCGTCCGGCGCCGCGCCGACACCACGCGAGCCCGCGAACGTTTGGGCTGGAAGCAGCGCGTCGGGCTCGAAGAGGGACTGGCGAAGACGGTCGAATACTTTAGACAGGCCCTCTGACCAACCTGGGGAACAACCAGTATGTTGTTCAGGCGGACGTTCTCCGGGGCACCCTGGGAATCCCGGCTGTGAGGAGATACGACTCACCCTATACCTGGGTTCGAGGAGGCAAGCCATGCTCGACTTCAACCCCGTCATCGCGGAGATCACCGACGAGTTGATCGAGTTTCGCCACGACCTGCACGCCCATCCCGAAACGGCGTATGAGGAGACGCGCACCGCAGCGCGCGTGGTGGCGGAGCTGTCCAAGCTGGAGAAGATGCGGATCACCAGCGACGTCGCCGGCACCGGGGCCGTTGCGGTGCTCAACCTAGAGAAGGGTTCCCCCTGTATCGCGTTACGTGCGGACATGGATGCCCTGTCGCTGGCTGAGAAGACCGGTCTACCCTACGCCTCGCGGCATCCGGGCAAGATGCACGCCTGCGGACACGACGGACACGTCACCTGTCTGGTCGGCGCCGCCCGAGTGCTCCATGGTTTTGCGGATCAGCTTCCTGGAGCCGTCAAGTTCCTTTTTCAACCGGCGGAAGAAGGCGGGGCCGGCGCCCGCAAGATGATCGAAGCGGGTGTGCTGGACGGCCCGCGGGTGGACGCGGCCTTCGCCTTCCACGGCTGGCCTGATCTCGCCGTCGGCACGGTTGGGATCGCTCAGGGGCCGGTGTTGGCGGCAGCGGAGGCGTTTGAGATTACCATCACCGGTCGGGGGGCGCACGCCGCCTACCCCCACGAGGGTTCCGACGTCATCCTGGCCGCGGCGCATCTTATCACCCTGTTTCAGAGTATCCGCACTCGGTTTGTCGATCCCATGGACCCCGCCGTTGTCTCCGTGTGCCAAGTGGCCGCCGGTGACACCTACAACACCCTCCCCGAAACCTGCCGACTGAAGGGCACGTTCCGCGCCCTGCGGCAAAGCACTCACGAACAGGTGGAGGCGATTGTCAAGCAATATGTCCGGACGGTCCCGAACCTGTTCCGGGCCGAGGCGGAGTATGCGCCTGTCGGTCCCTACCCTTCACTGATCAACGACGTGGCCTGTGCGGAGTTGGTCGCCCAGGTCGCTTCCGAGGTGGTGGGATCGGACAATGTGGATCGCGCCGCGCCGCCGGGGATGGGAGCGGAGGATTTTGCGTTCTTCGCCCAGGAAGTTCCGTCAGCTTGGTATCAATTGGGCTTGCGCCCCACCGGGGTGGCGGAGATACCCGCACTACACAACCCGCGTTTCGACTTCACCGATGCCGCGATTGAGTTGGGGGTTCATCTCCATTGTGCAATCGCCCACCGGTTCCTGACATCGCCG
>JAUWNF010000219.1 GCA_030612785.1 Phycisphaerales bacterium | reverse complement strand
CCTTCCGGTGAGCATGCATGAAGTGATTTGACCAGCCCGGTATCGTCAGCCGCCGACCGATGGTGGTCTGGAGGACGGCCGATGAGACCCAGGAAGCCCCAAGCGATTCCTTCCCGCCTTGAAGCAGGTCGGCGACGCTTCGAGCAATGGCGCAGAACGCGCGACGGCCACTCGCGTATCCCCGAACCACTGTGGACGTCGGCCGTAAAGCTTGCCGGAGCGTACGGACTTTGCAGGACGGCGCGGACGCTTGGCCTTGACTACAATGCGCTGAAGCGACGTGTCGCGTCTGCGAACCCGCACGGCTCGCCGCGGCGACGCCCGGCGACGGGCAGCTTGGGGCTGCCCCGCTCGTCTGTGACTAACGTCGGGAAGGGTATCAGGCGGTCGCCGCGTCGCAGAAGGCACCCCAAAACGATGAAGTTCGCGGTGCTGGTGCCGGGAAGCGGCAGCACGCGCTCGGGAGATATCATATAGCGCCCGGCGATGGCCTCGATGAGCGCGTCTATTCCGTAAGCGTCGGTTACACCCAGGTCGATCTCTACCGAACGCGGATCGAATACGTCGGCTTCCGGGGAGGGTACGCTGCTGGACGCCAGCGCGTAGCGCCGCTCGGGCAACGCCTTCGCCCAACGCAGATACTCGACTCGCCCTAGTGCCATAATAGAACGCTCGCGCTCGCCAACAACAACGCCACAAGCACGAAGCTTCCTCGCCCGCAATGGTCTTAGCGCAAGGAGATGGCTGCGTCTGCCGGCTCGACCACGCGGCCGATGACCGCCGCGGACTTGCCTCCGCCCTCGCGGATCGTGTTGCACAACGCGTCAACGCGCTCGCCCGCCACGGAGATCAGCAGGCCGCCGGACGTCTGGGCGTCACACAACACGTTGACCAGCGTGGCGTTCACATTGCCTGCCGCGAACCCGTCACCCAAGTAGGTCAGCGTGGCCTTGTGGGTTCGGGCCAGGCAACCCTTGGTCGCCAACTCCAACGTCTGTTCCAGCAGGGGCACCGCAGCCGCCTCGATCTCCAGCGACACGCGACTGGCGGCCGCGAGTTCGTAAGCGTGGCCGATGAGGCCGAAGCCGGTGACGTCGGTGGCCGCGCTTACGCCGACAGCCATCATGGCGCGGGCCCCGGCGGCGTTGAGCTCGATCATGACCTCGATGGCTTCGGATAGATCGCTTTCCGGAATAAACTTCGACTTGGCGGCGCTGGTGAGCACGCCGCTGCCGATCGGCTTGGTGAGCACGAGTACGTCGCCCGGCTGGGCCCCGGCGTTGGTGACGAACCGCTCGGGGTGGACCGTGCCGGTCACGGACAACCCGTACTTGATTTCCTCATCGCGCACGCTATGCCCGCCGCAGATAACCGCCCCGGATTCTTGCACTCTTTCACTGCCGCCGGCCAGGATCCGCTGAAGGATGTCAATCGGCAGGTCCTTGTCGGGGAATCCGACGATGTTCATGGCCGTCAGCGGTGTGCCGCCCATGGCATAAATGTCCGAGAGGCTGTTGGCGGCGGCGATCTGACCGAACGTAAACGGATCGTCGACCAGCGGCGGAAAGAAGTCCAGCGTCTGCACCAGGGCAATCGAATCGCTAATGCGGAAGATGCCGGCGTCGTCGAGGTGCTCGGTGCCGACGAGCAGGTCCGGGTGCGTGTTTCGCGGTAGCGCGCTCAGAACCTGAGCCATTCGCTCCACCGGGAGCTTGCCCGCTCACCCGGCACAGTTGGCGTAATCGGTCAGGCGGATTTTCCGACCTTCGTTCATGGTCGGCAGCCTATTGCCCTTTCTCGGCACACGCAAGGGTGCCTACGAAAGCAGGCGGGAGCGAATTCGCGCAGGCGGGCTTCCCGGAGGCGCGGGGCCGTAGTATACAAAGGGGCACGCCCAAGCTCGTCAGAGACGGGCGGGCGTGTTGAACGCTGCGAGTTGATCGACCAGTCATGATCGTGCACGCCATCTGGTGGGATTCGAGGCTCCACGTCTGGGGGATCAGGCGAACCGCGCCCACCGAAGGGGCGGTGACCCCGGAGAAACTGCGGGCCGCAATCGGCGATTGGTCCCGGGACGCGTTGCTGGCTGCGGTGGCCGACGAAGCTTCGATTTCTCTTCGGGTGCCGAGCGACGCGCGGTACGGTGGCGGACCATCCTTTCGGCAGATCACGGTTCCGACCCTGGTGTTCTCCGCGGCGGATACGATCGACCTGCTGGTCAACCTGCGCTCCCCCATGCCGCGTCTGTGCGGCGATTCGCTGCGCTACTGGTCGGTGCTGGCGAAGTACACGCTTTCTTTGCTCGCCCACCAGCAGTTCGTACCGGATGTCGAAGAACTCCCTGACGGCAGCTTCGCCGGGCTATGGAGGCCTTTTGCGCAGAATCGAGAGGAACTCGCTTGGCTGGAGCGTTATGCGGCCGTTATGCCGCCG
The DNA here is from genome assembly GCA_030612785.1 of Phycisphaerales bacterium. Classification (GTDB taxonomy): domain Bacteria; phylum Planctomycetota; class Phycisphaerae; order UBA1845; family UBA1845; genus JAAEQG01. Next base: position 3,720 of record JAUWNF010000219.1, on the reverse strand, counting down.
GTATGCACCGCGATCGTTGCCGAATCCTTCTCTCAGATTCGGCTGGTCGAGGACTTCGTCGGAGAGACGGTGGACGCGGTCATCCGCCGGAATGTGGCGGAAGACCCGTTCTTCGAGCGAATCCATGAGCACGCTCGCCAGGAGCAAGGTGAAGAAGTCCGTTGGTTGTCCGCGCTCCTGGGTGCCGACCGGATCATACAAGGAGACCACGATGAGAACGTCGTGCTTGCGGATCGGGTGCGGACGTGGGTCGGGCGATTGGACGAAGGCGTCTCGGCCGGACCGCTGCGGCTGTGCTTCACGCTGGTCGAGCCGGAGGACAACGAGGGGGCGGCCGACAAGTCCCGAGCAACGAGTCCCCCCTGGCGGGTCAAGCTGCATCTGCAAGCGCAGGACGACGAGTCCAAACGGTTCGACGTCGCCCAGGTGTGGGCCGAGCATGGCGGTCGCCCGACGTTGCTCGACCGCCATCTGGAGCATCGGCGTGATCAGCTCTTGACGGAAGTGTCTCAAGCGAAGCAGGTGTTCGGCGCCCTGGAGAACCTGCCGGCGAATGCACCGCCTGAAGCTGTCGAACTCACTACGGCGGAGGCCCACGCGTTTCTGCGGGAGTCGGCCCCGCTGCTGGCGGCCCGCGGTTTTGGGGTGACGGTGCCCCCGTGGGCGACCCGTCCGGAGCGGCGGTTGGGTATGCAATTGTCCGTGCGTCCCTCCCCCGCCGGAGTGGGGGGAACCGCCACCACCGGAATGCTGGGGCTGGACAGCTTGACGGACTTCGACTGGCGGGTGGCCGTCGGTGACGTGCAGATGTCACTAGCGGAGTTCGAGCGCCTGGTCGCCGAGGGAACCCCGCTGGTCAAGTACCGTGATGCCTGGCTGGAGATCGGCGCCGACGCGGCGCGGCACGCACTGACGTTCATGCGCGAACGCCCCGCCGACCGCATGAGCCTGCGCGACGCGATGCGCATCGCCTACGGCGCGGAAGATATCGACGCCGGACTCCCCATCCTCGGGTTAAGTGGGAGCGCATGGATCGAGCGCCTACTCTCGGAAGCACCTTCGGCCGCCATCGGAGCACTACCCCAACCGGCGGCTTTTCAAGGCACGCTCCGCCCGTATCAACGGCGGGGACTGGACTGGTTGGCGTTCCTCGATTCACTGGGGATCGGAGCATGTCTGGCCGACGACATGGGGTTGGGCAAGACCATCCAACTCATCGCCCTCTTACTGCATGAGCGGGCGAACGGGACGGAGGTCGGTCCGACGTTGCTGTTCGCCCCGGCTTCGGTGGTGGGGAACTGGGAGCGGGAGATCGAGCGGTTCACCGGAACGCACCGGGTGAAAAGCCGATCCCCCAGTGGGCTGCGCGTGCTGGTCCACCACGGGCCGAATCGGCTTGCGGGGGACGCCTTTGTCCAGGCGGCGCCGCAGCACGATGTGGTGATCACCACCTACGCCCTGGGCCATCGCGACCTGAAAAACCTGCGGCGGGTGAACTGGCACCGGATCGTGCTCGACGAGGCCCAGAAGATCAAGAACCCCCAGGCCAGCCAGACGATAGCGATCCGTTCGATACCCGGGGCGCATCGCGTCGCGCTGACCGGAACGCCGATCGAGAACCATCTGTCCGAACTCTGGTCGATCATGGACCTGCTCAATCCCGGTCTGCTGGGCTCGGCCACGCAATTCCGGAAACGGTTCGTGGTGCCGATCGAGAAGCTCGGCGACCGCAACCGCAGGACTCAGCTCCGCAGGATGCTTCAGCCGTTCATGCTGCGGCGGACGAAGTCCGATCCCGGGGTCATATGCGACCTGCCGGAAAAGATGGAGATGCGCGTCTTCTGCAACCTTACGCCGGAACAGGCCGGCCTGTATCAACGAGTCGTGGAAGAGACGCTGGGGGTGGTGGACGTCGCCAACGGCATCCGCCGCCGCGGCTTGATTCTGTCAATGCTGACCCGCTTAAAGCAGGTGTGCAACCATCCGCGCCACCTCACCCGAGAACCCGGACCGCTCGACTATCGCAGCGGGAAGTGCGAGCGATTGGTCGAAATGCTCGAGGAGGTCTTGGCCGAAGGCGACGCCGCGCTGGTCTTCACCCAGTACCGCGAAATGGGGCACCTGCTCGAAAAGATGCTGGCCGACCGCTTGCGGATCGAGGTTCAGTTCCTGCACGGCGGGACCCCGGTCAAGCGCCGTACCCAGATGGCGGACCGGTTTCAGGACCCCGACGGGGGGATTCGGGTTTTCCTGTTGTCGCTCAAGGCGGGCGGTCTGGGGCTCAACCTGACGGCCGCAAATCACGTGTTCCACTTCGACCGGTGGTGGAATCCGGCCGTGGAAGCCCAGGCGACCGATCGCGCCCACCGCCTTGGCCAACTCCGCCGTGTCCAGGTTCACAAGTTCGTGTGCATTGGTACACTCGAAGATCGCATCGATCACATGCTGGAGGAAAAACGCGCCCTGGCGGACACGATTATTCAAGGCGGTGACGACTGGTTGACGGGTCTGTCGACGAAGGAGTTGCGTGAGTACGTCGTGCTCTCGCGCAACGCCGTGGGATAGCACCAATGGCATCCAACACAAACGAGCACTGCTCCGACGAAAGCGGGGGCTCCATCCCGTTCGGAGAAAGGGGGGGGGACGTTCCGTCAGCACGGGATTCCCCGCCCCTTCGATCCGACAGTTGCGGATCGAAGGAATGGGGCACCCGCGATAACTCAGGCGGAGACGCCCCGCCTTTACTGCCGGACGATCCACAGACGTTTTGGTCGGCCGCTGTGGACCTTGAGGACTTGGAGCCGCCCCCGAAACCGACGTCGGGACCCACCCTGGAACGCCTGGTGCCGTCGCCTTTTCCGCGCAGTGGCTTTCCGCTGATCGGTTTCCTGGCCACCGTGTACGACCACGTGGCCAGCTTCGCCCGCGAACGGCACAATTCACCGGAAGTATCGCCGCCGGAAACGTGGGTTGAGGGTCCCTGACCAGCGGTTATAATAGGTTTGGGGATGTTCTTGATCCGCTTTGATGGATACCGGCGGTGTGCGAATACGGTGAAAGGACGGATTGTCCGGGGCCCGATGGTGGGCGTGAGGCGCCTATGGCGGCGCGGGCACGCGGCACGCAACTCGCGGTGTGGATGATCGCCGTTTTCTTGGGGGTCATTGCCGCCTGTTTAGTGCTGCGGTTGGACGAACCGGTCGCCAGTCGGGCGTTTGGACAATCGGTTGCGCAGGCGGGTGCCCGGGGCGTTTTTGCCTTTACCGGACAACTGCGCAAGCACACGTTCGGTGTGTTCATGGTCGACGTGGACGCGGGCACCATCTGGTGCTATGAATGGAATGAGGCGAAGGGGTGTTTGAAGTTCGTTGCCGCGCGTTCCTGGCGGTATGATCGCTACCTGGAAGAGTTCAACGTGTGCGAGCTGCCTCCCAAGGAAGTCGAGAGCATGGTGGAAATGGAGCGGGCTCGGCGACTACAGGAGGCGGGAGTCGGGGAAGAATAGGGTTTTTCGTCGCGCCGGCGGAGTGAATGGACCATGGCCAAGATGTTCTACAGCCAGGAGGAAGTCTGCGAGAAGCTCAGCATGAGCGAGGACCAGATTAAGGACCTGGTTCGGCAGGCGAAACTGCGGGAGTTTCGGGACGCGGGAAAGGTCAACTTCAAGGTTGACGAGGTGGACGCGTTGGTGGCCGAGGTGGCCGCCGACTCGGCGAGCGG
>JAUWNF010000168.1 GCA_030612785.1 Phycisphaerales bacterium | reverse complement strand
CCGTCGCCCCTCCGCGGCTGGAGTCCGGAGCGCAAGTGACGGGAAACCGTTCGACCCGTCGCTTGCGCTCTGGGCTCGGATCACCAGACGCCTGGTGCCGCAAAGATTGGTCACACCCCCGCATCACTCCAGGTCGCCCAGGTCCTGCAACCGCTTACTGATGACGGCTTCGTCCTCGGGCGTGTAGGTGATCGCCTCCGAGTCTGCCGTCTGCGTATCCCCCGCGCCGGATACCAGCGGCCGCGACGCCACGAACTCCGGTTCCAGAGCATCCGTGAGGACCACGCCGTCCATATCCTCCGGAACGGGCTGCCCCAGTAGATACAGGATCGTGGGGGCTACGTCCATCAGGCGCGCGCCCTCGATGCTCTTGCCACCGGGGATCATCGGTCCGGCAGCCAGGAAGATCCCGAAGTCGCGATGGCTGCCGCTCTTGGAGGCGTAGAATTTCTGCGCCCCGGGTTCGTCGAGCTTGACCCGCTCAATCGCCGCGGTCGGCGACGATTGACGCGAGGACTTGCCCTGATACGCGTAGCCGTCCGGATACTTCACGCGCACCAGCAGGTCCGGGCTGCGCGCGACGTGCGGACCACCATAAACCTCGTCGCGGTGCAGGATTTCGTCCACGACCTGCTCACCGGAGATCGGGTCGGTCCACGCCGTTAACCGTTCGCGCAATTGGGCCACGACTTCGTCGTACTCGCCCCCCGGCTCGACGATCCCCTCGGGCTCGCGCCCCTTGACGTTGATCCAGATGCTCTGCAAGTAGGGCAGGTCTTCGCTGAAGGCCTTGGTCTTGGACCAGTCGATGCCGGCGAAGCGCAGGTAGGCCTCCATGCGGTTGGCGATACCCTGGCGCCGCCGGAAGATGTGGGTCTTGACCGCCGGGGGCAGAAAACGCAACCCCCAATACTTGGCGGTGTTGACCGCCCGGAAGGTCAGCCCGCCCTTGGGGCTGCCGCCCTCGAACGTCAGGAAGCCCTCATCGGCAAGCCACTTGTTCATGTAGATGATCCGGTCCCCCGAACCACCGAACCCGTGATCGGACACCAGCAAGCGCACGCTATCTCGCGGGCAGGCCTCCAGCAGCATCGGGAGCATCTCGTCGAGCTTGGCGTAGACCTGGTAGATCGCGTCGGACACGCGGCTGCTCGCCGAGTGGCAGTAGAGGGGGCTGTGCGGGTCGGTGAAACGCCAGAAGTGATGCCCGATCAGGTCGGACTCGCCGAACAGCACCATGAAGACGTCCCAAGGCTCTCGTTCGAGCAGATACCGCGCCGTCTTGCCCTTCATCTCCAGCGTCGTGAGGATCAGGTCGAGGGCTTCCTCGTGGCGATCCTCGCTCATCAGGGGCATGATGTTGGCCGAGGTGACGTAGGGGCCGACGTTTTGCCGGATCTCGTCGAGTAGCTCTGGTGGGTAAACGCTGCTGGTGTCCGTGCGACTGCCGGACCCGGGCGCGTCAAAGCCGCAGATCAGCACGCCGTTGATCGCCTCAGGTGGATAGGACACCGGCACGCCCATGCAGGCGACCCGGTGACCGGCATCGCTCAACAGACGCCAGATGGTCTGCGCACGCACGCTGCGCGCGTTGACGAACTGGATGCGATGCGTGCCCGGCACGCGCTCGGTGAAGTCGAAGACGCCATGCCGCCCGGGGTTCTTGCCCGTCAGAAACGAGGTCCAGGCCGGATAGGTAAACGGCGGCATCGTGGAACGTAACCCGCCGTGGGTGCTCTCGGCGCGGAAGGCGGCGAGGTTGGGCAGCTTGCCCTGTTCGATCCATGGATCGAGCAGGTCGAACGTTGCCCCGTCCCAACCGATGACGACTACCTTGTGATCGTGCGGCCTGGTTCCCATAATGTGTCCGTCTACTCTCTCAAGAGAACCTCGGAGCGTTCCCTGGAATCATCGTCCAATCCACGGACCGTGTTTCGGCTATTCGAGGTAGCCCAGGTCCGATAGGCGCTGCCGGATGACCTCCTGCTCCGCCGCGCTGTAGCTCACGACGTCGGCGCGATCGTCATCGGCCTCTGCCGGGAGGGATACCTCGGTGGTCTGCCCGGCTTCGATCCGTCCGGCAATGACTTCCTCAACCACCTGCCCGTCAATGTCGGAGGCAATAGTCAAGCCCATCAAAGCCAGGGTGGTCGGCGCAATGTCGATCAGGTCGGCTGCCGGTCGAGCCTCCGTCCCGAGCGTCGCAAGCTGCAGCCCCGAAGCCACCCACACCCCGTCGCGGCGGTGGATTCCGGTGATGTCCCGCCCCGGCTCAGCCACCGGGTCCGGGTAAAACACCACCAGCTCGCCCGTGTACTTGGGATGCGACTTGGTCATCGTGAAAGTCCGGCCCTCCCACCAGTCCAGGATCAGGTCCGGCGCTATCGGTTGCTGCGAGCCGTGGTATACCTCGCTGGACCGATAGACGCGCGGGATAACCTGGTCCCCCGTCCGCGGGTCCTTCAGTTCAGTTAGCGCCGCGATCACCCGCGCACAGGTGCGCTCGTATTCCTCGCCGGGCGCAACCGTCCCTTCGGGAAACAACTCCCGGCGGTTGATCCAGACGCAGGGAGCCAGCGTAAACCCTTCATACACAAAGGCAAGTGTTTGGGACCATTCGATGGGCGGCAAACCCATCGACTCAATGGCGGTTCGTCCGCCGGGCAGCAGTCGCGTCAGCACCGCTTTTTGCCTGGCGCTGAGCGTGCGCCGCAGGAAGCCATCCACGCCGGCGATCAGGTCGGTTTTGAGGCCGCCCTTGGCTTTTCCCCAGGTGAGCAGCCCCGCGTCGGCCAGTGCGTTGTTCAAGCGCACGCGCGGACCGCTGGTCGGACCCGCCCCGTGGTCCGACATCAGCATGACGTTGGCGTGGGGAAAGGCCTCCAGCAACCGGCCCAACTCACGGTCACAGTGCGCATAGATATCCGCAATGGCGTCTTTGAAGCGGGCCACCTCCGGGGTGTCGGCCCCGGGACACTGAGGATGGTCCGTGTCGCACAAGTGCCAGAAATGGTGCTGGACCTGGTCCGTCGCATTGTAGACGATGACCAGCACGTCGACGGGTTTTTCCTCGATCATCGCGAGCGTCACGTCGGTGCGCAGGGTCTCAATGCGTTTGAACTCGGCCAAGGCTTCGGCGCGATCGGCGTCGGTCTTCATGTGACCCAGGTGTCGATTGTCGATGCGATAGGGTCCGGTTTTGGCCTGGGCCCGCTCGAACAGATCGGCGGGCAGGGCAATGCCGCTCTTTTCATCCGGGGCGTCCAGTCCGCTAACGACAAACCCGTCGAGCGCCTGCGGCGGATAGGTCATGGGAACGTTGACGCATCCCACGCGCAGACCGGCGCGATTCAGCATCACGAGCAGGTCCCGGTTACGATCCTTGCGCTTCCCACCATTGGTGTAGTCGAACCGGTAACTGCCCCGATGCGGAGTGACGAAATCGAACAGCCCGTGCCGGCCTGGATTCCTGCCGCCAAGGAAGCTGCACCACGCGCAGGCGGTAATCGGCGGAATCGTGGAGCGGAGGTGGCGGAAGCTGCCGGTCCGGATTAACCGCTCGACCGTCGGCAACCGGCCCGCCCGGACGAAACGCTCCAGCAGCGCGGGCGTCGCCCCGTCCCAACCGACCAACAAGAGCACCGGGGGGCGGTTGAAACCGCCGCCGGTGCCCCGCGTCACTCGGTCGTCAACGTAGTCTCTTCCTTCACTCATGGCGTTCCCAAGTTACCGCCCGGGACGCTCCTCACGGCGTCTCCAGCCGCGGTGCGGGCTGCGGAGCGTAGTACATCCCGTCCCTGGTGGGCAGATCGAAGACGTTAAAACGAAACTGTCCGCCCGAGGCCTCTGCGACGTTCAGGCGGCGCCAGGTCCACCACGCCCAGGGATAGGTCCGAGTATACTCCTCCGTGAGCCTGGTGTAAGCCCGCACCGTTCGCTCCACCGCATCCGGTGACTTATCTTCACAGTACATCGGCGGGTGTGCGATCAAACGGTGCCGCGTTATGCCTTCGAGCAGACAGAACATCGGAACAATCGCCGCCCCGGTACTCGCGGCGAGGCGGGCCGGTCCCGTTGGGAAGAGCATCGTGCCGCCCAGGAAGGGCGCCTCCACGAAGGCTGAACCCGTCATTCCGTCGCAGGCCAGCGCCACGACGGCGTTCTGCTTTAACAACCGCACCATCGTCCGGAACGCGGTGCTTGGACGGTGGTAGATCACGTTCAGGCCGCTGCCCTCATCGACGTTGACCTTCTTGCTCAGTACGGCCTGAGCCACGGACCCGTAAGTTTCGCCCGCGTAGGACGCCCCGCGCAGCACATGGTGGTGCGTTTTGTAGCCGAGCCCCTCGAGAGCGGGCAAAGCCATCCTGAACATGCCGAAGTGATGCCCGAGGACGATGGCGCCGCGGCCTCCGGCCAGTGCGGCGTCGAGATGCTCCCGCCCCTCTAACTCACCGTAGGTACGTTCCACAAAGCGGCGCCCGCGGGCTGTCGGGTACAAGTGCCACTCGGTAAAGAACTGGTGCTTGACCACCAGATGCCGATGAAGCACGGAGCCCACCCGCAGGTCCGGCCGGATTTCGGGAAGGAGGCGCGCCATGGCCCGGCGAGTCCGCCTGGCGGCCCCGATGAACGTCATCAGCCAATAAACGAAGGAGAGGGCGCGCGTACATAGAATCGCGCAGTGCGGGCCCATGAGCCGCAGCGCCGTCACCTGCGGGAAATACACGACCCAGACAAATGCGCTCTTGAACAGTGCCCGGAACATGGTTTCGCTTGGCCTCTCTCAAACCGTTGCGCCGTGAGTACCGTTCAGAGCCGTTGGTGCAGGCACCCGTCGTTCGACTTCGGGGGTGCTTCGCAGATCATCTTGTATGGGCGCATCTCTGACCTCGAACCGAACCCGTCCGTCCGCGTCCTTCTCGATCTCGAGCCGGCGCCAGGTCCACCACGCCCAGGGGTAGGTCCGCGTGTATTCCTCCATGAGCTTGACGTAAGCCAGCACCGTGCGCTCCACCACGTCCGAGGACTTGTCTTCACAATAAATCGGTGGATGCGCAATCATGCGATGCCGTGTGAGACCGTCCAGCATAGTGAAGGTAGGGACAATCCCCGCGCCGGTGCCGGCAGCCAGGCGGGCCGGTCCGGTGGGGAAGAGCATCGTGCCGCCCAGGAAAGGCGCCCGGACAAAGTGCGTTCCGGTCATGGCGTCGCTGGCGAGCGCTACGATACCGTTGCGATTCAGTAGTCGTACCATCGTGCGGAAGGCGGCGGCCGGTCGGAGATAAATCACGTTGAGACCGCTGGTTTCATCGACGCTTTCCCTCTTGCCGGTCACGGCCTGTGCAACAGATCCATACGTTTGACCTGCGTAGGTCGTGCCCCGCAGCACCAGGGTGTGGGTGTCGTAGCCGTGCGCCTTGAGAGCAGGCGTAGTCATCCTGAACATGCCGAAGTGGTGTGACAAGATGATGGCGCCCCGGCCTCTTGCCAGCACGGCATCAAGGTGTTCGCGCCCCTCGAAGTTGCGGTACGTCTGCTCCACGAATCGACGTCCGCGGGGTGTGGGATAAAGGTGCCACTCCGTAAAGAACTGGTGTTTGACCACGAGGTGCTTTCGGAGGACGGTGCTCACCCGCAAATCCGGCCGGATTTCGGGAAGGACACGGGCCATCGCCTGGCGGATCCGCTTAGCGGCGCCCACGAACGTAAACAGCCAATATATGAAGGTGAGGCCACGCATGTACAGAACGGCACACCGTGGACCGATGAGTCGCAGCAGCGCCCCATGGGGGAAATACACGAACCAGATCACCGCGCTCTTGAAGAACTCCCGGATCATGCCTCTGACTATCCCTGCGAAAAACGATTCCGCCTCCCATACTCAACTGACCCCGAAGACGTCTTCGCCCCCCGTGCAAAGCTGGCAAGGCCCCGCCTGCTTATCGGCGTTTGTCCGGGGGTGAATTGAGGTTTACCGCCCCGCTTTTGTGTTCGGGTACCGGTCGCTACGAAGCTGTCTCGCCGAAGTGCCGTTTGAGGAACGCGATTATCTCCGCATACGCCTGCCGCGAGCCCCGCGCGGCGTAGTCGCTGCGATGCCGGAGTACGCATTCGACGTCGACCGTTTTCATCCGCTTGTTGAGCAGTTCGCCGAACTTGGGGTGGTGTATTCCCGCAGCCGCCGGCGTGGTCTCATCAGGTAGTTCCTTCGGAGCGTTGTAAAGCAGAAAAACCGGGGGATCGTCAGGGGTCACGTGGTTGATGGGCGAGGCCGCCTCGAACAACTCATGCGCCCTGTCGGTATCGAGCTGGTCCGCACTCAGCCCAAACAGCGCCAACAGTCCCGGGTGTGCGGCCGTCCGTGCGCTGATGTGCCTCTCGATGAACCGCGGATCGTACGACGACTGGGCGGCGAGCCCCACGGCACAAGCCAGGCGGGTCGATTGCCGTGCCACTGGATCGTCACTCTGAGGGTCGGCCAGGTCGTCGTGCAAGGCCAGCCACAGCGACATCCCGCCACCGGCCGACTTGCCCATCGCGGCGATCTTGTCCGGATCGATGTTGAACTCTTTGGCCCGGTAGCGCACAAACTGAATCGCGCGGGCGGCGTCCATCATCGGAGCCGGGTAGGCCGCCTGTTGCGACAGACGATAGTTGATCGAGGCCACGGAGATGCCCGCTTGCAGGCATATCTTCAGCAGAGGGGCGCCCAGTTGCGACTTGTCCCCGCCACTAAACGCCCCGCCATGAATGTAGACCACCAGGGGCGCCGGCCGGTCCACCTTGGCCTTCCACAGATCAAGCACGTTGCGTTCGTGCGGTCCGTAGCGAACGTTGCGTGCGTCGGGCGCCGGGGTTGCTCCGCGCTCGCGCCCCCTGCGGGTTGCGTCGCCGAGCCCCACGCCACAAGACGCTGGAAGCGCTGCCAAAAGCAGCACGCCCGCGGAGATCGCGTGCCGGGTTCTCATGAGGCGGCCAAGCTCTCTCATCCAGATGCTCACCCGGAATCTTCGGTGTTCCGGACTCCTGGCCAACATCCTAGCACGACGAACCACTGGATCGCAACCGGTCATCAAAGAACCACGTATAACCATGCCGGGCAG
>JAUWNF010000103.1 GCA_030612785.1 Phycisphaerales bacterium | reverse complement strand
TCTTCCGTCGCCTTCAGCCCGGACGGCACGCGGATGGTCTCGGGGAGTCGGGACGAAACGGTGAAGGTCTGGGACGCTGAGACCGGCGAAGAGACCCGCACGTTGCGCGGGCATGCTGGCGTCGTCTTTTCCGTCGCGTTCAGCCCGGACGGCAAGCGGATCGTTTCGGGGAGCTCAGACAAGACGCTGAAGGTTTGGGACGCCGAGACTGGCGAGGAGACGCTGACGCTGCGCGGGCACACCGGCTGGGTGTACTCCGTATCCTTCAACCCGGATGGCAAGCGGATTGTCTCGGGAAGCGAGGACGAGATGCTGAAGGTCTGGGACGCTGAGACCGGCGAAGAAACCCGCACGCAGCGCGGGCATGCTGACGGCGTCGTATCAGTCGCGTTCAGCCCGGACGGCAAGCGGATTGTCTCGGGAGGCGAGGACGAGACGCTGAAGGTCTGGGACGCCGAGACTGACGAGGAGACCCGCAACCCTGCAAGGCAGCCTGACGGTTTGTGATGTGATCGTGGGTTGAGCACGACGAGCGGCGAAGGGCAAAGCGAACCTCAACTGGTGTCGAAGCCATGGATAGCTGCCCATCCGAAGAACAACTAGCCGGTTTTGTGGAAGGCGTGTGCGCCGAGGATGAAGCTGCGCGCATCCAGGCGCATGTTGAGCAGTGCGCCCGTTGTGCTCAGTGGGTGGCTGAGGCCAAAGCCAACGAGGCCATTTTGGACAGTGTCCGAGAGCTCCCTGACGGTCAGGCTGACGGCCAGGACGGTGCGTCGCCTGCCGCGGGCGACGGGTCCTTGCCGTTGCTGCCCCGGGCTATCGAGGGCTACGAGATCATCCGTGAGCTGCACCGCGGCGGCCAAGGCGTGGTCTACCAAGCCGTCCAGAAGTCCACCAAGCGGAAGGTAGCCATCAAAGTGCTACTGGAAGGCCCTTATGCGTCCAAGTCGGCTCGCCGGCGTTTCGAGCGGGAGATCGAGCTGGTCGCCAGCCTGAAGCACCCCAACATCATCTCGGTGTTTCACTCCGGCGAGACCTCCGACGGCCGGCAGTTCTGCGTCATGGACTACGTTCGGGGCGTGCCGCTGAATCAGTACGTGCGGGAGAAGAAGCTCCCGCTGGAGGAGGCTCTCAAGCTGTTCGCGACGGTGTGCGAGGCGGTGAACTACGCCCACCAGAAGGGTGTGATCCACCGAGACCTCAAGCCGTCGAACATCCTCGTGGACACGGACGGGAATCCGAAGGTTTTGGACTTTGGGCTGGCCAAGATGGTGGGTGGTCCGGAGCAAACGCTGGTGTCGGTGACCGGGCAGGTGGTCGGAACGCTGCCGTACATGTCGCCAGAGCAGGCCCGTGGGAGCCCGGACGAGATCGACACGCGTACCGACGTGTACGCCTTGGGCGTGATCCTCTACGAGATCCTCACCGGCGGCTACCCGTACCCGGTGGTGGGTCAGATGGCTGAAGTGCTGAAGCACATTACCGAGACGGCGCCGACCCCTCCGAGCCGGAGTTGGAAGAGCGGTTCGGGTGTGACCCAGCGATCGGCCAAGCGTATCCGTCCTGGGCGTTGTCCGATCGATGACGAGGTTGAGACGATCATTCTGCGGATGTTGGCGAAGGAACGTGAGCGCCGTTACCAGAGCGCGGGGGAAGTAGCCCGCGACCTCGGTCACTACCTCGCCGGCGAGCCGGTGGAGGCCAAGCGAGATAGCGGGCTGTATGTGCTCAGGAAGGCGATCCAGCGATATCGCATTCCAATTGCCGTTACAGCCGCGATCTTTGTCATCGTGATCGGGGCCCTGGTTGTGTCAGCGGCGTTCTGGCGACAGGCGGCGCGAGAGCGCGATCAGAAAGACCAGGCACTTCAACTGGCGGAGGACAGGACCGTGGAGGCTGAGGAGGCCCGAGCGAAGGCAGAGAACATCAACGACCATCTTCGTTTGGTTTCGCGCGCCTTCGTGTGGCGAGAGCTGGTCGGCAAGCACTTCCCGGACGAAGTAGATCGCATGTGGGGTGATCTTCGATCGTCCCTCATCACCGCGCTACGCTCGTCCCCTGATGTTCTCGGAGGTCTACCTGAGATTCGCCGTCTCGCCGACGAGTTACAGGTAGGCCAGGCAGCGAAAGAAGTCGGTAGCGCCCTGCAGGTGTTTCCGCTGGTGGCCGTCCAAAGAGAGTCTGAGGTCGGGAGCTTCGCTTGGCTCAGCGCCGACGAAGTTCCTCTACACGTTGGCGATCGCTTCCAATGTGCGGTTGCCGCGACTCGGCCTCTTTACTTTCAGATATTCTGCGTCGATGATACGGGCTATGTCGACCGCTTGTTTCCTCCAGCTCACGAGCGACCAAGCGAGGCGACCCTCTTGCTCTATGCACCATCTGTGCCATCAGACGAGTGGTGGACGGTTGGTGGCGCTCCCGGGAGGAGGACTCTGTTCATTCTGGGTTCCACGGAGTTGCGGCGGGATGACGGTATTGAGACGAAGCTGATCCCACCGGAGCACAAGATCGACATGGCAGCGAATGCGTTCTACCGGTGCTACCGGCGTGCTGATCCGCAAGAGAAACCTGGTCCCTACTGGACTTATCTTAGTGACGCGCTTTCATCCGAGTACGACTTCTTTGGCGTAGTGTCATATCCCGTTGCGGCTCCGTGGGAGACGAACCCATGATGCACACCGCTCCACATGGGCGCCGAGGGCGTCGGCAGTATCTGGGGATTCTGGGAGTGCTGTTCCTCTGCCTTGGGGGCTGCAGCATGCCGAAAATGACCGTGGTGACCGAGAGACAGCTTGCCCGCAGCATCGCCCACGACCTGAGAGCGCTGCCCGCAATCAAGGAGGCCAAAGTGCCTCCAACGGTGGCTCTGCTCGACATCGAGAACTGTATGGGAGGCGATATCGATACGGCGGCACTCACCGAAAGGATGCAGACCGAGATAGGTAGCAACACGGGGGGACGCATTCGATTCCTCGAGCCGAGAGTCTCCCGGGTCCGCGGACTGAACACGGGGGGGCACCGACACGAGTTTCGACCAGGCGTAATACACCTTCGAAGCTTGGGAGCCGACTTTATTCTGACCGGCCAAGTCTATTCCGGATTGATTCGTATTGTTTATATCATGAGCCTTGTAGATGTTACTACGGGGCATATTGTCTGGCAGAACAGCTACGAAATCAAGAGTGTGCCGACCTTAGGGGGAGCGATGCTCGGCTTGACCTACCTAGTGGCCGGGGACGGAGCGTCCCGTGCCCCTCCAGCAGTTCGGTCCCACCGAGGGCAGGTCCGTGGATCAAGGGAGCTAATCGAGGAAGGCGACAAGGCGTACGTCCGAGCTGGCGCCCGGGTCGCCCGCGATTCGTACGTGCAAGCGCTCGCTGCAGCCCGCTCGGAGAAATCCGAGCATGGTCTGCTAGCGGCTGGCTGGCGCCTGCTGGTCTGCGATGCCCTCCTCGGCGATGAAGCCGCGAGAGACCGTCACTACAAGGAAATCTTCCGGCAGCGGACCAAGGAAGGAGACCATAACCAGTGGCTGGTGCCGGATTGTATCGCAGCTTGGGCCGTGGGCAGTGTCAGTGACGACGAGTTGGCGCTCCAACTTGACCGGCTTTGGCCGGGTTCAGGCGTGTCGAGAGGCTGGTTCTTGGTGGGCGAACGGCGGATGGCGCAAGGGAACATGGAAGGAGCGCGGTACGCCTTTGAGAATGCACGACGCGCCGCTCCGAAGCTAGTCCCTTGGGGCGGTGCGTGGGCGAAGGACAGGCTGGCGGAACTGACAATTCCGTCCGGCGAAGATGCCGGTGAGTCATCGGACCAGGGTGCTCAAAATGAAGCTGAGGATCGGCAACCGCAGCAGTGAGCTGCCCGGAATCAGCGGCCGGCCACAGGGGATCGTCGACGCCGCGACCGGTACTGTCTTCCCTATACGAACGCGCGTGACACTTAGCTGACCTCTCGGATTCTCTCCTCAGCGCCGCAGCTGTTTCGACGAGCCTCACGAATTCCTTGCGATACGCAGACGCATCCCGCCCTGAACTCGGATCGGCCAACTCAAGGGCAAGACCGAAGTCAGCCTCACCCCTGTGCGGCGAGTCCCGCAACGACATTCCGAACAGCGCCACAGCCGCGGCGAACGTGAAATCGCCAGATGCCTCCGCCAGGGGCCGACCGGTGTCGGTGATGGAAAACTCCACGAGCTTGCTGCTATCGCCGTCGGGCTCCTTATAACGGAGCTTGACGGTCATTAACTCCCCGCTGGCGACGGCATCGGGGGTTTGCCGCGGTGTCTGGTACTTGAGCGGATCCACACCGGGGACGTTGATATCCAGGCCAGCCGGCACGATTTCGTAAAGAGCCGTGACCGTGTGACCGGCGCCGATCTCCCCGGCATCCTTGGTGTCGTCGTTGAAGTCTTGAGCAGCCAGAACGCGATTCTCGTAACCGATCAGACGATATGCCCCGGCGACCGCCGGATTGAACTCGATCTGAATCTTGACATCCTTGGCGATGGTGATGAGCGTGCCGCCCATCTGCTCCACCAGCACCTTGCGGGCCTCATACTGCGTGTCGATGTAGGCGTAGTTGCCGTTGCCCTTGTCCGCCAGCTTCTCCAGGGTCGAATCTTTGTAGTTGCCTATGCCGAAACCGAGCACGCTGAGGAACACGCCACTCTTGGCTTTCTCCTCGATGAGGCGGATCAGGTCGCCCTGGTTGGTTACGCCAATGTTGAAATCGCCGTCGGTGGCCAGGATCACACGGTTGATACCATCCTCGATGAAGTTCTCCGCCGCCACGTCGTAGGCCAACCGGATACCCGCGCCGCCGTTGGTTGAGCCGCCGGCCTCGAGGTTCTCCAGAGCGTGCAGGATGGTGTCCTGGTTGTTGCAGGTCGTCGACGGTAGCGCCAGTCCAGACGCCCCGGCGTACACCACGATGGCCACGCGGTCGTCGCCCGTTAGCTGCTCGACCACCAGCCGGATGGCCATTTTCAGCAGCGGCAGTTTGTTGGGCGGCCGCATGGAGCCGGAAACGTCCACCAGGAACACCAAGTTTGCCGACGGCCGTTCCTCTTCGGCGATCTCCCAACCCTTCAGGCCGATGCGGGCCAGACGGTGTGCCGGTCTCCAGGGGCATTCCGCCACCTCAACGTTGACGGAGAAAGGAACGTCGCCATCTGGTAACGGATAGTCGTAGGAGAAGTAGTTGATCATTTCCTCAATGCGCACCGCGTCCGGCGGCGGCAACCTGCCCTGGTTGAGAAACCGGCGAACGTTGGCGTACGATGCGGTGTCCACATCTATCGAGAACGTCGAGAGCGGTTCCTCCGTCACCAACCGGAATGGATTGTCCACCATGTGGTCGTAGGTCTCAGTGTTGTAGGCACTCTCCGTATCCGCCCACTGAATCGATGCCGTGAGCTTTCTCGGCTTGCCGTGCTCACGGGGAGGTCCTTTCAGGCATACGGCCGCCAATAGCGTTCTCCTGCCTACATCACGATAGCAGGTCGGATGCTCCTGCACGGTGGGCGCACAGCCGGTAGCCATCAATAAACAGCCGAAGGTTAATGTCCGCTTCATGGTATCGCTCCGATTCATTGACAACATGACGATTCGCATAACAAACCCATCTCTGTGCCCACTGCTGATGAGGGCAGATAGAGAACCCATGGGATATCCCCCTCGCCCACCTCTACGTACGCAATCCTCCATCCATGGCCGACAGGCACTATATTGCCCCACGCATGTTCTTCAGCTTGCCGGTGAGCAAGGACAGCGGCGATTGTCGGTGAGTCGTGATGCTGGCCTCCGCGGTCATGCCGGGGCGCATTCTCATGTCCCGCCCCCTGGCTCGAATCGTCTGTTCGGCGAGTCTGCAACGAACGACGAACGACTGTGTGCCATTGGGGGAAGTCAGCACATCTTCACTCACCTCGGTGACCTCGGCCTCCAAGTGGCCGTATTGACCATGCGGCAGTGCTGCCAGGCGGATCGATACAGGCTGTCCGATCTGGATGAAGGCGATGTCGCGATCAGGCACGAGGATCTCCGCGTGCAACTCCACGTTGGTCGGGACGATTGTTGCGATCATGTCTCCGGGACCGACGACCTCTCCGGCGTGCCTGGTTCGTAACCCGACAACCGTCCCCGAGATAGTCGCCGTGATATCACATTCACTGAGCTGACGGTTGACGTCTTCGATCTGTCGACCAAGGCGGTCGAGGTCACCGGTTAGTTCGGTAAGCTGCCAGTCCATCTCCAAGGACGATTGCTGGGCTTCCAGGTTCGCCAAGCTGGCGTTCTCGCGAGCAAGCTGCAACTCCTGCTCGGCGAGCTCGACCACACCTTCTCCGACTTCACCCTCGGCGACCGCTTTGGCGTAGGTGGCTTCCGCTATTTTGACGTTGTTGGCAGCTTCGGTAAGTTCTAGATCGTTGGTCGCGCCTTGTTGCGCCAAATGTCGCACTTGGCGCAGCCGATACTGTTTCATCTCAAGATTGGCCCTACATGTCGCGGTTTCTGCCGCGCAGGCAGCAATGCGCTGTCTGTGTTCGAGTTCCGTTTTCTGGAGAGCGATTTCCGCAGCACGAATCCGCTGGCGGTGTGTCTCCTCAGTGACCCGACCGCGTGCCTCCACCTTCGCCGCTTCGGCGTCAAGGTGACGTCTCCGCTCTTGAAGGGAATCTTGCTTCGAAACAAGCTGCGACAACCTGGCCTCAAGGCTGTCGCGCTTCAAGCGGACAAGCACGTCACCGGCATGAACTTGCTGGCCCTCCTGCACGGCGACCGATGCCACCGTGCCAGTTGCCGCGCTTTGTACGCGAGCAACCTCACCGAGCGGCCGGAGAACTGCAGGCGCAGTAACCACCATGTCGATCGATGACAAGGCAGCCCAGCAGGATGCAAGCGCGATCAAAGCCATCGCCATGTAGATCAGGAGCCTTAGCCCGTTTGATACCTGTCGGGAAAGCATTGACGCCGCACTGGCTTCGAAGACCATGTTGCTGTCGGACATGATTCGGTCCTCCATTTGTAGCTAAGCAACGGCTTCCAGCGGGTGGCCGTTGCGAGCACTCTTGGTGGAAGTCTCATCAACGAGAGCGGGCTGTGCATCGCCAAGCCTAAGCACATGGTCCACCCACTGCCGCGCGGTCTGGCGGTGCGTCACGACGATCAAGGTCAGGTTCGGCATCGCCGTTCGCAGGGACTCAAAAAGGCCCGCCTCGGTCACTGGATCCAGCAACGACGAGGTCTCATCGAGGACCAGCACATCCGGGCCGGCCAGGACCGCTCGGGCTACGACCAGTCGCAGCCGCTGTCCCGTGCTGAGGTTGGCGCCTCCCTCGGTGAGCAAGGTATCGTAACCCTGCGGAAGCTGTTCGATGAACTCGTGAGCTTGAGCGATCTGCGCGGCGCAGACAACCGACTCGAAGGTAGCTTCGGGCTGGCCCAACTGAATGTTGTCCCGCACGGTGCCGGCGAAGACGAACGGGTCGGGCGATACGTACGCGACCCGCCGCCGCAGCGTGGAAAGCGCCACGTGGCCGATGTCAATGTCACCGATCCTGATGCCGCCGCTGTCCGGGACGTGCAGGCGGTTGAGCATCTGGCACAAAGTGGATTTCCCAGTCCCGGACGGGCCGATTATGGCTGTTGTCTTGCCTCCGGGAACACGGCAGTCGAAATGCTCAAAGAGCTCCAAGCGGCCGGGGAAGTGGAAACTCACGGCGTCAAACTGGATGTCGCCCGTGAGCTGCACGTCGGTGAGAGCACTCCGATGGTCCCCGTTCTCAGTGGGGATGTCGAGGATCTCCGTCAGGCGGTCCGCGGCGACCAGCGCGTCCTGTAATTCGCGGTTGAGCCCGATCAGCCGCTCCACCGGCGACAGCAACATTCCCACCAAGGAGTAGAAGGCAATCAGTTGCCCCACCGTAAGGCTTTGATGGATGACGCTGTAGGCGCCATACCACAGGACCACCACCGTGCCCAAGCCGGAAACGATGGCTGCAATCGTCTCGATACCGTTGTCGAGCATGTCGAGCCGGAATCCACGATGGATCATGCGCCCAAAACGACGATCGGCCTTCCAACGGGCGTGGGAGGGGGCTGCGGCACACTTGAGGCCCAGGGCGCCGCCGATCGATTCGATAAGGTGTGACTGTGTGGCGGCGGCCAGTTCCATCACCTCGCGGGGCCGCCTTCTCAGGGTCGGATTGAATGCTATGAAGGACGTTGCAAAAAAGGGCAAGAACGCGAGGCTTACCAGCGCGAGCTTCCAATGGTAAATGAACATCAAGACGACGACCGCAAGACTCATGAAGACGTCAACAACCGCTAGAACAGCGGTGCCACCCAGCATCTGACGGATCTTGGCGGCGTCGTTGAAGCGGCTGATGACCTCACCCACTTTTCGGTTCGTGAAGAATCGGCCGGGCAACTCCATGACATGGTTGTAGTAGCTCTGCATCAACGTGATATCCAGCCAACGCCCCAGGTGCGCAAGCAGGTAGCGTCGCAGCATGGTGAACAAGGCGGTGAAAATCAGTAGGCCAATCATGGCCAGCATGAGCCAGTTGAGCGTGTGGAGGTTTCGCTGAACCAGAACGTGGTCGGTGAGAAGCTGGATGATGATCGGGCCAGTCAAAGACAGCGCGGCCAGAATGAGTGAGCAGAGGATAGTCTCGGCCACGGTCTTCCATCGTGGCTTGAGCAGGGCTGCAAACCGGGTCAGCCGGCCTGATCCGCGAGAGCTTTTCACGCAGGTGGCGGCCTTGGGCTGAACAAGCAACAGGAAGCCTGTCCAGTCTTGGCAGAATTCCGCGATGGGGACCCGCCGAACTCCTTCAGCTGGATCACCGATGATCACCTTCTTGCTATCCACACCCGTGATCACGACGAAGTGATTGTCCTGCCAATGGGCGATGGCTGGCAGAGGGATTTCAGTCAAAGCCTCGAAGTCGGCTCGACACCCGGAAGCCTCGAAGCCCAGCTTCTCGGCGGCCTCGGCCAAGCCCAGCAAGGAGGTTCCCTCCTGGTCCGTCCCGGCCAACTCACGGATCTTCGCGACCGAGTGTTCAGCACGATAGTGCTTCGCGATGCTTGCCAAACAGGCCGGGCCGCAATCGCGTTCGTCGTGTTGTCGGATGATGTCGAACTTCGTTCTCATGGTGCTCACACCTTCTAGTCGAAACGGCTGCGCCGTTGGGGGGGGGGG
>JAUWNF010000463.1 GCA_030612785.1 Phycisphaerales bacterium | reverse complement strand
ATCGAGAGCGGCAGGTCGTTGACACCGCAGTCGAACGCCTTCGCGAGCGCCACCGCAACCTGGATGGCTGAGTAGGCATCGTTGCACTGCCCCATGTCGAGCAGGCGTGGGATGCCGCCGATGTCGCCGAAGTCGAGCTTGTTGAAGCGGTACTTGCCGCACGCCAGCGTCAGGATCACGCAGTCGTCCGGCACCGCCTTGGCAAACTCAGTGTAGTAATCGCGACTCTTGTGGCGCGCGTCGCAGCCGCCGATTAGGAAGAAGTGCCGGAGCTGCCCGCCCTTGACGGCCTCGATCACCTTGTCAGCCACGCCCAGCACCGCGTTATGGGCGAAGCCGATCGTAATGATCTTCTCGGGCTTGTCTTCGGTGAATCCCTCAGCCGTCAGAGCCGCTTCGATCACCGGCGAGAAGTCGCGGTCGTTGATGTGGACGACATCCGGCCAGGCCACCAGCCCGGTGGTGAAGATGCGCCCCTTGTAGGCGTCGCGCGGCTGTTGGATGCAGTTCGTGGTCATCAGGATGGCGCCGGGGAAGGCATCAAACTCTTTCACCTGCTCGTACCACGCCCCGCCGTAGTTGCCCACGAGATGCTTGTATTTCTTCAACCCGGGGTAAGCCAGCGCCGGCAACATCTCACTGTGCGTGTAGACGTTGATCCCGCGACCTTCGGTCTGCTTCAACAGCTCCTCGAGGTCTTTCAGGTCGTGCCCGGAGATCAGGATCGCTTTCCCCTTCACGGGCGTAACGCGGACCTGCGTCGGCTCGGGATGACCGTAGGCGCTGGTATTGGCGGCGTCCAGCAGGCCCATAGCTTTCAGGTTAACCTCCCCGCACTTCAGGTTCATCGCTAGTAGCTCGTCAACAGTGGTATTGTCCCGAGCCAGGAAGTCGAGCGCCTCATGGAAAAAGGCGTACACGTCATCGTCCTCTTGGCCGAGGACCTGGGCGTGGTCCGCGTAGGCGGCCATGCCTTTCAGGCCGTAGGTGAGAAGTTCTTCCAAACCGGCGAGGTCCTGGCCACGGAGACTGATCCGCTTCTCGATCGTGACTTCCTGCCCCTGGCGGATCAGTCCGTCCAAGTCCGCAGCCGGCGTCCAGGCAGCGGGACCGGACAGTTCCTCGGGCCGGCGGTCATTACGGGCGCAGGCATCGACGTACAACGCCTTCGCTTGCTCCTTCATCTTCGCCGCACGCGTGAGCATCTGGCGCATACGCTGCGGATCGAAGTTGACGTTCGTCACCGTCGTGAATAGCGCCTCGACGACGAACAAATCTACTTCCCTGTCGGCGACACCCAATTGCCGCGAGCGATGGGCGTACATGGCGATGCCCTTGGTGCTTTGGACCAGCAGGTCCTGCAAGGCAGCAACCTCAGCCGTCTTGCCACACACGCCTTTAACAGTGCAACCTTCACCTTTGGCCGTTTCCTGACATTGGTAACAGAACATGTTGGCGTCTCCTTTGTCTTCTGGGGGTTTGTCCTCAACGAGTGGAGGCTTCAAGTCCTTTCGGGGCACGGCGTCTGATCCGGCAGACACGTATCGGTGTTCATCTCGGTAATGTGCCCGTTATGCCCGATTACCACTTCGGCAA
This sequence comes from Phycisphaerales bacterium, assembly GCA_030612785.1. Lineage (GTDB taxonomy): Bacteria > Planctomycetota > Phycisphaerae > UBA1845 > UBA1845 > JAAEQG01. The sequence goes on along the minus strand of JAUWNF010000463.1, from coordinate 1,985 downwards.
TTGGCAACGTGGAGCCGGCCAGCTTGCGGGCCTCGTGGACCAGCCGAAGCAGGCCGCCGCAACAGGGCACACTCATGCGGGCGACGGTCACACTGTTCAGGCCCGCACCGGCGAAAATGGCAGTGAGCTTCTCGAGGTAACCGGTCTGGTCATCGAGTTTGGGGCAGGCGATGACCACGGTTCGACCGGCGAGCAAGCGGGCATGGAAATCCGCCATTGCCACCGGTACGCAGGTTGCGCAGATCAACAGGTCCGCTCCCCGTAGAAATGGGGCGGTCGGCGGAACCAGGTGCAACTGGACCGGCCAATGACGCAAAACGCCTGGGGTTGACCGTGATATGGTCGGACACGTTTCCGACACACCGGTAGCCCCCGAGAGATCGATGGGCTGGGCCGATGGGCACCCGCAGCCGGGCGCAGGATGACTTGCCGGTTGCGAGCGGTGTGCGGCAACCGCCTCTTCATCAAAGGGCTCGCTCTCGCGTTCTTCCATGCTGATGGCCCCCTGCGGGCAATGGCCCAGACACTCCCCCAGGCCGTCACAGAAACGATCGGAGATCAACCTGGCCTTCCCGTCGATGATTCGGATGGCCCCTTCGGTGCACGCGGGGACACATTGCCCACATCCGTCGCATTTGTCCTCGTCGAAGCGGATGACCTTGCGCTTGACCATTCCATCTGCGCTGCGTCTCATTCGTAACTCCCCCAATCTCGCCGGCCTCTGTCCGGCGTTCCCCAAGGTCCGTTTTGGGCACAAGCTGTTGCCGCCATCGGCAGTGTGTGCGATTATGCCCGCCGGACGCGGAGTTGTCCTTGACGTAGATCAAGCCGGCGATTTTTTCTGGGCCGGTTTTCCACGGGTCCCAGATGCACCGAAACGAGGTACCGATTTGTCCGAGAAGGTTCGTGGCATTCTGACTTCCTGCCGGTTCTTCTCGGAGGTTCGGGGAGAGTCACTGGATCGGCTGGTGTCCATGGCCCGGCTGAGGCATTACGCCAAGGGTGAACTGGTGTTTCGCCAGGACGATCCCTGTCCCGGCGTGTTCGTGGTGGGCTCGGGTTCGATCCGGATCTTCAAGACGGCCCCGAGCGGCAAGGAGCACGTGCTCCACTTCGTCGATCCGGGACTGACCTTTGCCGAGGTGGCCGCCATCGGCGGGTTCGCCTGCCCCGCGTTTGCGGAGGCGACAGAGGAGTCCACCTGCGTACTGCTACCCACAGAACCGTTCACCCGGGCCCTGCGCAACGACCACAGCCTGTGCTTGCAGCTCATGTCGAGCATGGCGTTCTGGGTTCGCCACCTGATCGGGTTGATGGAAGACATCGTGCTGCGTGACGCAGCCGGTCGGCTGGCACGGCACCTTCTGGAGGCGTGCGGCCCGGAGGGAGAGACGTTCACGCTGTCAAGCTTGAAGAAGGACTTGGCCAGCCACCTGAATCTCACCAGCGAGACCTTCTCCCGAACGCTTCGCCGCTTCGCGGACGCCAGCCTCATTGAGCAACTCGAAGGCGGGCGTCTGCGCATTCTCCGCCACGACGACCTGAAGAACGTCGCCGACGGCCTGTATCCGGTGCTCTGACGGCGAGTCAGCCTTCCGGGATTTTCATGGCCAGCATCGCTTTCGTCGTGTCTTCCGCGAACGTCTTCGCACAGGCCTCGGTGCAGAAGTAGAGCGTGTAATCCAGCACTTTCAGCGCATGATCGCTGGTGCCGTCCATCCTCAGTGCACAGCTCGCGCAGCGCGTCACAATCTTGTCGGCCTCTCCGTCGAGCAGGTCCGCCTTGGCCAGCTTGGCTTCCACTTCGGCCTGGGACCCCGCGTCGCTCTTGGCCGGTTTCGCGACGTCAGCCGTGGGCGTGGTGGTTTTCGGTGCTTTCTCCTTGGAGCATCCCGCCGCCGCCACCAGGAGAACAATCAAAGCCAAAGAACAGACACCACACTTGAACAATCGAGTAAGCATGAGCGAGACTCCGTGAATGAGGT
>JAUWNF010000134.1 GCA_030612785.1 Phycisphaerales bacterium | reverse complement strand
ATAGGCAAAGGCCGGTGCCATCAGGACGATAAACGTGCCGTAGTACGCCAGGGCGGGCAGAACAATGTCATCAAGAATCGATTCGGCAGCGCCGAACCGGGGCAAGTCGTCTTCACCCGCGGCGGTCTCGCCGATGATGCTCATGTACCAGGCGACGATATACAGCTCAGCGAGCAGGACCATAATCCAGCCCACGAGAGGAACGGAGGTGAAAAACCATTGGAGCAGGTAGAACCCCCATACGACCACGAACATGACCAGATTGTGCGGGCTGACGAAAAACGCCAGGGTCCAGCCCACGTCGCCCCAGAATCCGGTGCGCGGGCGGATTCGAGGGAGGTGCGAGACGCCGCCCCGGGCGTCGGGGTCATAGGCGGTTGACACCCCCGCCTGGTCGAACATGGACCCCGAGGCGGTCTCGGCCGATTGTGCTCCGGCATCGAGGCCCTCCTGGTCCGGCTCGTCCGCGAGGGGTATGGTCCCGTCCCGGCGGGCGGGGATTCGGAAAACCTTGCCGCACTTTTTACAGCGGGCCTTTCGACCCTCAGCCCCGGCGGGCACTTTGTATCTGGCTCCGCACGTGCATTGGGCGACGGGCATTGCCCTGACTCCTTAATAGTGGGACCGTGGGGGCGTCCCCGGTACCTGCGTATCACCGTTCCCCAGTAAGTCTTGCGCAAACGATCGGGTCTCCTTACTCAGTTTCTCCGAGGAACGAGAGGCGTCGTCAGGAATCCGACCGCGACGAGGTTGACATGGGGGAGGCGCTGCGGAATACTATAACAGGTGTCGTCGTCTCCAGCAGTCGGCACCCTGGCAATGGTTTCCGCAGCAGCGTCGGGCGGACGGCCAAGTCGGCCCGATACCAGCCGATTGAGAGGTTCATCGCGCAGCTTATTGGACGAGGAGGCGAGTTCTGCCCCGGTTGCGGATGGGCAACCCGGAGGTTTAACCCATGCGCGGCGCGACCGGAGGCGTTCACCAAACCAGGCGGCCTTCGGGCGGGCCGACGGGGGATTAGGCCGACCCGCTTTACAGCGCGGCGCCATTGGGTGATACTTGGCCTCCACGGTCGCCGAATGTAACCCGGCGGTCGCCTGACCGCAAGCGTGGCCCATCCATCGAGGAGAGGAACCGATGGCCAGCGGACTAACGGTTTGGGGACTCGACGTCGGCAAGTGTGCCCTCAAAGCGCTCAAGCTCCGCGCGGGGGCGGAGGGGAAGCTCGAACTGCTCGCGATGGATTTCATCGAGCATGAGCAGATCCTCTCGCAGCCCGACGCGGATAGCGAGGCGCTGATCGCGACGGCGTTGGAGACTTTCCTGTCCCGCAACGACATCACCGACACCCCAGTGGTGGTGGGCGTGCCGGGCCAGCACACCCTGGCCCGCTTCAGCAAGCTCCCCCCGGTGGAAACCAAGAAAATCGCCGAAATCGTGCGCTACGAGGCGGAACAGCAAATCCCCTTCGACATGGACGAGGTGATCTGGGACTACCAGACTTTCCAGGAGGAGGACACCCCGGACATCGAAGTCGGCATCTTCGCGATGAAGCGCGACCTGATTCGTGATTACCTGCTGTACTACGAGCACGCGGGGATCGAGCCGGCGGCGGTGCAGTCGGCCCCTTTGGCACTGTACAACTGCATCCATTTCGACGGGCTGCTCTCGGGAAAGACCACCGTGCTGCTGGACATCGGGGCGGAGAACACCGACCTGGTCATCGCCTCGCCATACGGCCTGTGGACGCGGACCATTCCACTGGGGGGCAACAGCTTTACGGACACGCTGGTTAAGTCGTTCAAGCTTTCGTTCGGCAAGGCGGAGGCCCTCAAGCGCACGGCGGCCACTAGCAAGTACGCCCGCCAGATCTTCCAGACCATGCGCCCGGTGTTCGCCGATTTGGTGCAGGAGTTGCAGCGCTCGATCGGGTTCTACACCTCGACGCACCGGGACGCGGAGTTGGACAAGGTGACCGGGTTGGGCAACGCGTTCAAGCTTCCCGGTCTTCAGAAGTACCTGCAGCAGAATCTGGGCATGAACGTCGAGCGCCCCGAGCGCTTCGATAAGCTAGTACCGGCCGAGGGGGCGGACCTGTCCGCCCTGGAGGATAACGTACTCAGCTTCGGGGTGGCGTACGGTCTGGGGCTACAGGGTTTGAAGCTGTCGACGATCAGTACGAACTTGCTGCCGCCGGAAATCGCCCGCGCCGTGGTCTGGCGAAAGAAGAGACCTTTCTTCGGCGCGGCGGCGGCTTGCCTGCTGTTGACCGCCGGCGTAATCTGGGCCCGCCAGTTCATCGACACGGCCGAGTTGAATAGGAACGAGGGTGCCCCAGGTATGGTGGCAAGCCTCGAAGACGCCAACCGGATTATCGAACAGGGGGTCAGCGGTACCCCCGGTGACCAGGCGCGTAAGATCCTCGCCGCCTCCAAAAAGCTGAAGAACGAGTACCACGAGGTCGCCGGGCAGGGCAAGGATGAACTGGAAAAGATCGACGAGATTCTGGAACTGCGCGACAACAAGAAGATCTGGTTCGATATCCTGAAGGTGGTTCATGAGGCCCTACCGAAGCCCCATGAGGAACTCGCCCAAGCAATCGGACCCGAGGCGTACCGCACCGCCGCCGAACAAGTCGCGCGAGACCAGCGTACGCGCATATACCTCGAGAGATTCCGCGCCCGGTTCTACGTCAACTTGGACGACGAACAAGTCACCGGCAAGTTCGAGGACCTCTCCGGCGAAACCGACCTGAAGGAAATCGAAGCCGACGAAGACGAGGAGCGTTACGGCTTCCTGATCCAGCTCAAGTGCCGTACGCCTCATAAAGACCGGGTGGCCTTTGTCACTCGGGAGTTCACGGAAAAACTCCGCACCCAGGGGCGGGTGCCCGACCAGGGCTTCTACATTAACCGAATCTGGCTCACCAAGGGCAAGCCTCTGGGGGCCACCGCGTCCGGACCGGGGCAGAGCAAGGCCCCCAAGCGCCAGCCGCGAAGAGGAAGCCGACGCGGCGGCCGCACTGGACAGCCACCACCCGGCAAACCGCAGGACCAGCAGGCGGTTGAAGACATCATCGATCCGGTCACCGAAGAGGTGATGAACGAGGACTACGAGTTTGACATGGTTTTTGACGTCGTGCTGGCAGACCTTCCGGAATCGGCCTTGGAGAAGGAAACGACCGAAGGAGAAGAGGGCGACGAAACGGGTGGTTAGGCGATCAAGGAATCGTTCACCCGAGGCGGCGATGCTCGTTCGCGGGCCGGTGCCTGCTCGAAAAGCGGAAGCGTAACCCATGGATATACTAAAGCGGAATCTGTTCTTTATTATCTGTGGGGTGGTGGCGAGTGCGGGGATCGTGCTGGCCGCCGTTGGAGTCCGGTCCATGACCGAGGTTCGTACCCGGATGAACGATGCCGGCGGTCTCCTGCGGCAACTGGGCATGGCGAAGCGCCCTCCCACGGTGAACATGCAGGCCATCAACGACGAGAACGACCGGGTGGCGGCTGTCAAAGTGAGCTACCAAGAGGTTATTGACTGGGCACACCAGGTAAACCGCCGGGAACCGCTGGTGCCTGGGGTTTTTCCGGAACCACGTGGGCAGAAAAAAGAAGACTACAGAGACGCCTACGTGGCCGAAATCGATCGCCTGCTGAATTTGCTCAAGGCCGGCGAGCCCCCCACGGATCGCGACATCTTCGACATGAAAGAGAAGATCCGCAACGAAGGGCCGCGCCGCGGAGATCCCTTCGCTGAGAAGGACAAGTCCGACGAGGAGGAGAAACCCGCCAACAAATCCGGTCTGATCACCGTTGAAGAGGCGCGGACGTCGGCGCCGGCCCGGGCGGCCCTGGTCAAGGCCCAGGAGATATACTGCTATGCGAATCTCGATTCCCTGCACGTCATCGATACTGTGCGCAAGGCGGACATCTCAACCCCGCCGGGACGGTTCTGGGATGCCCAGCGGACGCTCTGGGTGCAGCAGGACGTGATCGAGGCGCTGGCCCGCATCAACGAAGAGGCCGCGGACAAGCTCAAGGAGCAAGATGTCGAACCCTGGGTGGGGTTGCTGCCGGTCAAGGACGTGATTTCAATTCGCGTCTCCAATTACGTGTTCGAGGACTCCGAAGGCAGCCCTCCGGCCCAGCCGGGCAGCACAGGGCCGGCCAATCCGCCGGGAACCAAGTACGAATCCCTCACCGACTACTACTCCGAGCCTGATGGACTGTACGACGTGCTCCAATTCACCGTTAAGCTGGTGGTGGACGCCCGCCAAATCCCGATCGTTCTCAAGGAGATTTGCGGGGACCGGTTCTACACGCCGCTGCGCGTTGCTTATCGGGTGGTGCCCGCCAATCTTGGTATGACCGACAAGATCTACGGCGAAGATCCGGCGGTCACGCTGGTTATGGACTTTGAGGCCTATTACTTCGCGGACATCTACCGGCGCCTCATGCCCAAGGTCATTTTAGAGGAGTTGGGGGCGGAGCGCCCGGAGGACGAGAAGGAGCCCGAGGATTAAGGAACGATGTGGGACCGGCTTTCCCAGGATACGCCGGGACTCAGATGACACGTTGAAACTCCTGTTCCCCAGGAGGAGTTGCTGCGATGGCCAAGGAAGCAGTCAGCCCGGTTGAAAGGCATCTGGAGAAAGGCGTACTCGCGCTGACCGTCCTGCTGGTCGCGGGCGTGGTGGTCAAGTATCTGGTCTCCTCTCCGAATACCATGCTGGTCAGCCAGGAAGCGGTGGGACCGAAAAGCATCTACGACAAAGTCGCGGACGAGGCCAAGCTGCTGCGCGAGAGAATCCGCAACTCGCGAATCGAGGTCGAGAAGGTGGAACCACCTCCGGAGCCTCCGCCCATTCTGGCGTCGGCGCTGCTGTCCCCGGTGCCGTTCGGCCCACGGGTGCCCCAACTCAAGACCGAGGAAATCGGCAATCTCGAATTGGTCCGGGTGCTGCCTTTGAGCAAGCCGGTGGTTGTCATCGGGCGGAGCGGAGCGGCGCTGCTGCCGGCGGATTCGGTTGCCGCCCTACCGATCCCCCCTGACGAGTACTACCGCAAATGGAACGAAATCAGGGGCCAGGACATGTCCTATGTCCGGACGGTCAACTGGGCGACGGTGGCGGCGGAGTTCGACGTGGACGCCCAGGCTCAACGGGCCCTCGAGAAGAACTACCCGCCCGGGCGCGCGGTGCCCTACATGGTCGGTGCGGACCTCCAACGCCGCGAGCGACGTTGGGACGGCACCTACGGTGAATGGGAAAAGGTCGAGACGTATGCCCCCCTGGTTCGGCCCAAGCCTCCGTATCTGGAGCTCGAGGAGATCGACGGCAAGATGATGATTCCGGACGACCAGCGCGGCGAGATCGTGCGCTTCTCCAGGGTGGTGCGGAATGCGGATCGCCAACTGGAGCTGATCCGGCCGATGCCGCCGCCCGTTGCCTATGGGGCGTATTGGCTCCGCAAGCCGTTGGAAGCCCTCCTGGAAGTCGACCTGCTGCTCCTCGATGACGAGGTGTGGTTCGGCGAGATGCGCGGGAACTGCCCGCGACAGGACCGCTATCCCCACCCGCCAAGCGAAAGGCCTCCCGATCCCGAGACTGACCCGGAAGGGGCGGTGAAGGCAGCGCTCGATGAAGTGGAAGAGTGGATCGCACAAGGTTGTTACAAAGCAGCCGCCAGCCGCCTCGAAGAGCTGAAGCGCACCGCCGACAATTACTTCAACAACGCGCAGCGAGATCAACGTGAGGAGATGCTCGAGCTGGCGGCCACGGAGACGGCCAAAAAAGAGAGAGAGGCGGACAAACGTGAGAAAGACGGTCTGCCGCGCGAGCTGCCTCGCGAGTTGTCGCCGACTCAGCCGCTGTGGGTTCACGATGCGTTGCCGGAAAGCGTGGTCAGCGGCAAAGCGTACCAGTACCGCATGCGCGCCCTGATGTACAACAACTTCGCCGGCGCGACGCAGGAATTGAACAACTCCGAGGACGCCCAAGTCGTTCTGTTGGAGGGCGAGTGGTCTCCGCCATCGGACGACATCCCGATTCCCTACGACACCGAGTTCTTCCTGGTGGGCAAGAAGGAGAAAGACCAACTCGGCAAGGTGGACGTCTTCAAATGGCACAAGGGCACCTGGATGAAGACCTCCTTCCATGTAACCGTAGGCGATGCTATCGGTGGTAAGGAGTACGTGAAAGTCGACGCCGCCGGACCGAAGGAACCCATCGATTTCAGCACCGGCGCGACCGTGGTTGATCTGGACTTCAAGCGCTCCTACCGCGCTCGTAAGGTACGTCGCGGCACCATCACGCTGGCCAAGCCCAAGCCCACCGTGGCCATGGTCTACCTCGACTCCGCGGGCGAACTGCACGAGCGGCTGCTCAACGTGGATAAGCGGTCCGACAGCTACAAGAAGATGAAGGAAGAGGTCGGGAAGCGGACCACGCCGGGAAGACCCTAGAGGCGGTTTCAAGACTCAAGGGGTCGCTGGCTTTGGCCCGCACCGTGCCGATTCAAGCAAGGGATTGCAGCACGGCTTTTCCAGGGGCGGCTGTGCGATCCCGCCGCGCCGGAGCGATTCGACCAGAGCCGGTCCGGGTGACCCGATATCCAGAGCCCGGCGACTTGCATCCGGCGGTCTGGAGCTTTAGACTTCCCGGTTGCGAATGTTATGGTACGCCGTGAGGCGTGGTGCGTACCGTCCATCAGCCGATACGCCGTTACCCGTGGTCCCGCACCCACCAGAGGGCAGAGTCCCCCGGTTCTTCCGGGACCACGCCCAGCATAGGAGGAGTTCCTTTGCAAAGCTTGAGGCTTCTGAGCCGGATTGCGATGCTCAGTCTGTGCCTGGCGGTTCCCACTTGGGCCGCAGCCGACGAAGCGTCGCAGATGCTCCAAAAGGGCATTGCGCTCTTCGACGAAGGCAAATACATGGCCGCCCAGGAAGTGTTGCTCAACGTTGATCGCGATGCGCTCACGGAGGAAGAACGCGCCCTCCGCGATGAATACGTGGATCGTGTCAGCGTGGCGCTCAACATGGTGGACAAGGCCAACCGGGAGGTCGAGGAGGCCCAGGCGGCCTTGATGGCGGAAAACTTCGCCGAGGCCGAGGCGCTCTTCGAGAGCGTATTGGAGAACGAATACGCCCTCGCAACTATCCGCCAGACCGCTGAGGAAGGGCTCCGCGACGTTGCTGCGCGGAAGAATCGCGCCCAGATAGAACCCGACGTCACCCCGCCTACTGCCGAGGAGGACGCCCCGACGGAACGCGTGTCGGAGCCCCTCAGCCCGCCTCCCGCATCCGCCCCGACCGTGTCGGGAGATGATCGTACGGCGGAGGCCAGAGTTCTGACGCAGCGCGGCTATCTCGCGCTGGATCGCGGGCACCTCGAGGGGGCGCTGGAGCTGTTCAATCGCGCGCTAATAGTGGTACCGGGGTATCCCGAGGCGGTGTCCGGTATCGAGCGGGTTCGCGCCCACGTGAAAGTGGAATCCGGGTCGGTGAGCATGGTCGAGAAGATCAAGCGGACCAATCGGATTCGCTGGCAACGGGTGGTGGCGTCCTATCGCGATGCCGAAGCCGAGTCCCGCGCCCACGTGATCGGTAACCGCTTTGACTTGGCCAAGCAGGCCCTGTTGCGCGCCCGCCAGATCGTGGAGTCGGGGAGGGAGTTCGCCGAACCGCTGTCACGATACGAGAGTCTGCGGGCCGAGGTGGACTCTCTGGCCAGGTTCGTGGAGGACGAGGAGCGCCGCGATAACCAGGAGCAGGTCCGCAAGACCCGCAATGAGATCGCCGTTAAGAACACCGCGCGCCTCGCCGAACAGCGCAGGAACAAGCTGCGCAGAGTCGACGCGCTGATGGAGCAAGCCGCCGACCATCGCAAGAACCGGGATTACGCGGCGTCCATCGACATCTTGGAGCAGGTGGTGGTCATCGATCCGCGCAACGACCAGGCCCGGTGGATGCTGGATCACCTCAACGAAACGTGGGCCTACCTCCGGCAGCGCGAGGCGCTCTCCGACAAGAGGAGGGAAACCCAGGATGTGCTCGCCAATATTGAG